>JACMRC010000366.1 GCA_014376655.1 Mucilaginibacter sp.
GCGCCATGCCGGTGCTATTGAATTTATGGCGCCCGAGCAGAACGAGGGTAAAATGTTGCCTCAAACAGATATATACAGCTATGGCGTAATATTATTTGAATTGTTAGCCGGCACAGTTCCGTTCCCATTGGAAGATAATGGCGAAACCGCCAGAAATACCGTTATGGTTGCACACATGGAATCGCCGGTACCGGATATTTTAAAACTGAGAAAGAAAAACCTGCCCACTGCATGGTCAAAAAAGCAGAAGGAGCAGGAAATTGACGTGCCGCAATGGCTGCTTAACCTAACCTACAAATGCCTGGAGAAATCGCCGGAAAACCGTTACGCCAATGGCATGGAACTGCATGAGGCTATTATACAGCACAGCATTGCCAACATAAAATTGGATGATAGCCCAAAAGTTGACGCGGCCATAGTACAGCAAGAACCACAGGCAATTATTGAACCTATTGCAGCATACCGGCTTAATCAAAGCAATATGGTACAAATGTCGAAACCTGTTTTTACGCTATTAATGTTGTTGGTGGTGGGCTTTATGGGTTATACCGCTTACTCGCTATTTAAAAACCCCACCGCCCCCGCTAACGTTATTTTAAATCCCTTGCCTGACAGCGCCGTAAAGCTAACCGACAGCATATCGGCTGAAGATATTTCAAAAAGCAGGGCATTGAGCAGGGAGCGAAAACGCCTTACAGACTCTATAACCCGGGCTACACTTAACGAAGATCTGCAAAAAGCAAAGAAGAATATTTACGAGCCGGACACAACACTGGTAGACACCACCGGTAACTAAGATAAATAGTTTAAAACATCATGACCGGTAATGATGTTATTCACTGCATACTAACCCCGCATATTGATTACATGGATTCGAAAACTTCTATTTGGGAACGCATTGGACTACAAGATTGGTTCCTGACCAGCGAAAACACCAGCGGTAAAAAGAAACAACAGTTGCTAACACCCGATGATGTATATAATTATGTAATTGACAAGTTCAATGATTCCATTCGCCAGCTATCATTTTCAGACCGCATAGTATTTTACCACGAATATATTATTAGCTTTAACTCTGATGATTATCAAGAGTTTATGAATAACAAACAGGGCATATTTGGGTTAATTGTAAATGAAACCGTAAAAAAGTTTTATGAACAGTTAAAGCAATACCGCGCAGCGGGTAAAACGGTGGTGCCCTCAAGTTCTAAATGGGTATTTCGTTTGGTATCTCACCCCGATTATGCACGCGGGGATATTGGTTTTATTGGTAAACTATTGCCGGGCAGTACGAAAAAGGAAGAAAATTTAAGAGTAACTTTCATACCGCGTCAAACAGGCATTGCCCAAACTTTTGACGTTAGCCAGGACATACTGAAGGGATTTAATTATTATAGCGAAGGTTATTATGAGTTACCTTATTTAGAGGACCTTGAATATGATGAAGATACACCGGCAGATGAACGTAAAAAAGCCTTCGCCCGTTTTGAAACCATACTACCCGAAAAGCAGTTTGCCGGTAAAAAGGTAGAATTTATAATGAAGGACGATGAAATCATCATATCCGGAGATGAGGAAACACGCGAAGAATCAAACATATTTAAAATACCTACAGAATGGGTAAATACCCCGCATTTGCAAATAAGGTTCAACAAATCCGACGGTAAATTTTACCTGGCATCATTTGGAGAGCGCACTATTTTAAATGAAAACGAGGTAGAAAAAAGCGACGTTAATTCGCCGTCGTGGGTTGAGCTTCCTGTAAACTCAAGGATATTGCTTAACGGTATAGTAGGTGTTAATATCTTTAAATCATAACGATATGATGTCACAAATACTATCGGCGGGTTTGTTAGTTATTGTTATTACTTTATTAGTGATTCATTTTTTAGACATTAAAAACTCACGACGAAACAATGGCTGATCAGTACTTTGGGTTAACCGATACCGGTAAAGAAAGAAAAAATAACGAGGACACGTTTATTGCGGAGACTACTGCCGATAATAAATTTATCATTGCCTGTGTTATTGACGGCGTGGGTGGTTATTCGGGCGGCGAAATTGCGGCCGAATTAGCCCGCGAGGCCGTATTGCAACGGCTAAGTAAGCCTGTCGGCGAGATCATCCCCATAATGATAGATTGCTTTAACCAAGCCAATCAAAAAATACTGGATGAGAAAAAGCGTGTTAAAGAACACGATAGTATGGCCTGCGTGGCCACCCTTGCCCTTGTAGATATTGAGCGTAACCAATTTTACTATGCCCATGTTGGCGATACGCGATTGTACCTGCTGCGCGATAATTCTTTAATCAAAATATCGCACGATCAATCGTTTGTTGGATTTTTAGAAGAATCTGGGCGGGTGAGTGAGGCTGAAGCGATGGCCCACCCCAAACGAAACGAGATTAACAAAGCGCTTGGCTTTGAAGGTAATCTTGCTAAAGACAATGAATATATCGAGACAGGTCAATCACCATTTCTATCGG
Organism: Mucilaginibacter sp.; assembly: GCA_014376655.1. Classification (GTDB taxonomy): domain Bacteria; phylum Bacteroidota; class Bacteroidia; order Sphingobacteriales; family Sphingobacteriaceae; genus Mucilaginibacter. Next base: position 2,488 of record JACMRC010000366.1, read on the forward strand.
GCGATATGCTACTGCTTTGCAGCGACGGCTTAACCGACTTGGTAACAAGTAACGATATTACTACCATCATCACAATGGAAGGGCTTTCGCTTAAAGACAAGGCTAAGCAGCTTATTGATGTCGCAAATGCTAATGGAGGCAGGGATAACATTACAGTAGTTTTGGTTAAAAACAACAAACAAGCTTTGAAGCACGATGCTACCCTGCCGGCAGCAAACCAAAAAAAAAAACGAACATTCAATAGCAACTGAGCCGTTGAAAGACCCGGCCCCAATTGCACAACACCAAAAACCGGAACCAATGCCGCAAAAAAATAATGGATGGTTAGTTGTTGTATTGCCGTTGCTAACACTATTATTTTTAGGGGGAAATCTTTGGCAATACCAGCAAAATAAACAAACCACAACAGTTGTTGCCGAAGCTGTTTCGCCTGTTGATAGTAAACCGCAGAGTGTTCTTCAAACCAAATTGCAAAGTGCTATCGATGGTTTAAAAGGGAACTTGCTCCTACTTACCGACACAGCATATCCCTCGCCGATAAGCATCAATAGAGTTATCCAAATTAAAAGCGACACCCTGTTTATAAAAACCAAAGGGAAAATAGAACTGGTTGCCGATAGCGGTTACAACGGCGGCGCATTTAACCTTACTAAGCAATGTAAATTGGTAATGCTGGATAGCTTAACTATCAAAAACTTTAAAACCGGTATTATCGCTTATAACAATGCATTGTTGTTAAAGAATGTAAGGTTTGATAACTGTACTGTTGCTATCCAAAATCTATTTGCCGTCCCCGTTAATAAATTTATTAGTGGTAGCCTGCAAGCCTTCAAGGCCGACTCGATCCCTGTGTCCAACAAACAAAAGTAATGGAACAGGAAACCACAATACCGGCTGGCAGAAAAAAAGAACGCTTGTTTCTTGCATTAATTGCATTTGTATTGGCCCTGCTTTTTGGCAGATTATATTATATAGAGCAAAAGAATTTCACCGACGTAGCTAAACGCTTACACGAGGGTACAATGGTAAACCTCAATGCAAAAAATCCGGCAAAAAATATTCGCACGTTGTTGGAGCGGGGTTATTATTTTGAGGATAGGCGAGATATAGACCTGATTGAAAAAGTTGTTGCCAAAAGGGTAAAAGCAGGCAGTAAGTTTGAAAACATCGGCGAGTTAAATAAAAAACGGTACGACGTAAATGCCGACTCAGCCATGAGTCAGGGCGGCAAATCTTTTCAGCAACGGGTAGTCGTTTCGCGATCATTACTTGGGTATACCGGCGATGACTCTTTACGGTTTGTAGAGGAAAGAACCAAGCCGCCTGTTTTACCAGCGGTTACAGATGTAGGCCTCAACGGAAGTTCGATATCGGGGCAGGTATTTGAAAAGAAAGCGCCGGTTGCAGATGTCTTAGTCCGCTTGCAATTGGTATTGCCACAGGATAGCACCTACAATGACGAAGAAACAGATCTTGTATCAACCAAAACTGAACAAACAACAGGTGTAAAAAAAACATACGTATTGGATGAGCAAAAGCAACGACACCTGCAATCGCTGGTTGCATTTGCCCGCACGGATGATCAGGGCCATTATACTTTCAAAAATCTGCCGACAGGCAAAGCTTTCGAGATTTTGCCATTGCAACCCGGTTATCAATTTGGTTTTTCTGCCGGTACTGACAATTTAGACCAGGACAAGATTTTTAGCTTTAATCGCGCGCCACATACCATCAGACTATTATCAACTCGCGACTTTAGCATTCTTAAAAAAGAACGGTCGTTTATTATCCGTACTCCTGCGGAGTTTAATTCGTCGTTTATAATTATAGTACTTTGCTTTTTTGGCTGTTTTACATTGGCTCACTTAATTTTAAATTGGAAATTCAGCACCGCCGACCAATTGATACTGCCATTTATAATGGTACTCACCGGTTTATCATTCTTAACCCTATTAAGCCTGCAGGACCCGCTGCGCGATCGTTTCTTAGCTAAAGACAGCCTAATGTACCTGGCAATGGGATTTGCTGCCATGATAGGTATGCTTTTGTTTAACATGCGCCGCTTCACAGTAGATTCAACGCTTTATCGCTTATTGGTTTTCAAAAATAACCGCAAGGCTGCAAACGGCTGGCCATGGATAGTTATGGCCATAGGTTTATTGGCTTTAACTATCCGTTTTGGCTCAGGTCCCGAAGGTAGCGGTGTAAAGGTTAACTTGTTTGGCTTCCAACCCAGCGAGATCGTAAAATATCTGGTTATCATTTTCTTAGCGGGATTTTTTGCTGCCAATGAACGGTTCATCAGCGAATACGCTAGTTTTAAAAAACGGTTCTCGTTCTTTTCTTTCGCGGTTATATCAATTGCTGTTGCACTGTTCCTTTTTTTAATATTAGGCGATTTGGGGCCGGCTATGGTGATCTGTTTTACCTTCATTATCCTATTCTCGTTTTCGCGGGGCGATTTTTTGTTCATGGCAGGTTCGGTAATCTTTTACGTGCTTATCACCTGGGTATTTAAAAATGTTTGGCTGTCGGCATTAGCTACTATCATAATGCTGGTGTTGGTAACGGTATTTAAAAGGAAACAGCTTAGTGAGTCGGCTATCATGGCATTGATCATTATAGCGGGCTTTTTAACCATCGATAAGATACCGCATTTAGACAAATTAATACCGGGACCTGTACAGCGATTGGTTGACCGTAAAGCCATTTGGCAGGATGCCTGGGACAACGAGGTTTATGGTGGCGACCAGGTAGCCAACGGGCTTTGGGCCATGGCAAGTGGTGGCATAACCGGCCAGGGCGTGGGCGAAGGGTTTGCAAAAACAATCCCCGAGGCACATACCGATATGATATTGCCTTCAATTGGCGAGGAGTTTGGCTGGACGGGAATTGTGTGCATCTTCCTGGTATTCTTATTGTACCTGCACCGATCCATCATAATAGGCCGGCAAACGGGCACGCCGTTCCTATTTTATCTATGCGCGGGTATAGGCATTTGCACGTTTGTGCAATTTTTGCTGATAGCAGGTGGATCAACCGGGGCATTGCCACTGTCCGGCGTTTCATTACCATTCGAAAGTTATGGGGGCTCATCGCTGGTTGCAAACTTTGTTGCCGCAGGCTTTTTACTCTCGGTGTCAAGGGTAAAAGGCACACCAGTACAAATGAGCTTTATTACCAAACAGCAGGACCGCAACCTTGTACCTGCCTTAGCAATGGCTTGTATTGGCATGTTATTGCTTACCATAAATGTATCGCGTTACTTGTTCAGCAATGCCAGGTGGATAGTAAAACCAGCATTAGTAGCCGACCGGAGTGGAGCCCGTATGTTTAGCTATAATCCACGCATTGCAGTTTTAATGAATAAACTACAGGCGGGTACGCTTTATGATCGCGATGGCCGGATACTGGCTACCAGCAATCCCATGTTGGTGCAAAAACAACGCAGACTGTTAGATTCGGCAGGCATACAAAACTATAATTTGGATTCGGCCATGCATAAAAGACTAACCCGCTACTATCCTTTTGAAGAGCAAATGTTTTTTTGGACAGGCGATATTAATACAGGCGTTTTTAACGGCAGCACAAACGGCTACTTTGCCGAGTATGAACACGCGGCAGAGCTGCGTGGATTTAACATGCCAATAGCCAGTTATAACACACACGCCAACCGTTTTAAAGAGGACCGATTTTTACCACGCGGCGTAAAAGAAATGTCTGTAAGTAAGAAGGATTACGGCGCTTTGGCACCATTACTTATTGCAGGTATAAACAGCAATGAGGTGGCTGAATTTAAAAGTCGAAACCGCGATGTTAAATTAACGGTGGATGCCGACCTGCAAACCAAGATCCAAAAATCAATAGCTACTGATACCTCTCTTTATGATAACAGGGTATCGGTAGTGATTATGCTACCCTCAACCGGCGACGTATTGGCATCGGCTGTTTATCCGCTCCCTCCTATCCATAACTGGGATCAGCTAACTATGCCCGTTAATGAACAAGATAAACTGTCGCAATGGATCACTACAAGCGATCTCGGCTTCACCTACGCCACGCAACCGGGATCAACAGCTAAGGTATTAACTACAATGGCATCATTCAACAAACTTGGCTTAGAGGCTGCCAACAAGAA
>JACMRC010000367.1 GCA_014376655.1 Mucilaginibacter sp.
ACGCAAACACCGCCTTTGGGAATACTTTTTGGTGGAGAAGCTAAATTTTAAATGGGACGAGGTGCATGAAATGGCCGAGGAAATGGAACATATTTCGTCGGTCGAACTAATTGACCGATTGGATAAATTCATGGACTACCCCAAGCATGATCCGCATGGCGACCCTATCCCTGATCGTGATGGCAACTTTAAAAAATATGAGCTTAAACCAATTTCTGCCCTAAGCGTTAATGAAGGCGGTATAATATCAGGTGTGCGCGATCACTCATCAAGTTTTTTGCAATACCTTGAAAAACAACAGCTCACTATCGGCAAAAAGATAACAGTGACAGAGATAATTGAATACGACAACTCCATGATATTACAGGTTGAAAACACAACTACACATATAAGCCGCGAAGTGGCTAAAAACTTATTGATCGCTATATGAAACAAAAACACAATGAATCATTAGGCGATGTTCATAGTTCGGTTTCGACAGAAAACAAAACCGGCTGGAAAAAAATGTTAGCGTTTATAGGCCCTGCTTATTTGGTAAGCGTCGGCTATATGGACCCGGGTAACTGGGCTACAGATATAGCCGGCGGCAGTGCCTTTGGGTATAGGTTAATATGGGTACTGTTAGCATCAAACCTTATCGCTTTATTATTACAATCGCTTAGCGCCCGGTTAGGCATTGTGCGCGGGCTTGATTTGGCGCAGGCATCAAAGATTACCTATCCGCGGTTTGTTAATTTTTCCCTGTATGTATTGGCTCAAATAGCCATTATAGCCTGCGATTTGGCCGAGATCATTGGTATGGCTATAGGCTTAAATCTACTGTTTCATTTGCCGTTGATATGGGGCGTATCATTAACTATTACTGATACTTTACTAATGCTCTTCCTGATGAATAAAGGGATGCGCAAATTGGAGGCCTTTATTGTGTCAATGATATTTATAGTTGGGCTATCCTTTTTAATTGAGATGTTTATTGTGACACCTGATATAAAGGAGGTTGCCAAAGGTTTTATCCCCGGTAATTTAACGGGCAGTGCTTTATATATAGCCATTGGTATAATTGGCGCAACGGTAATGCCACATAATTTGTACCTACATTCATCATTAGTACAAACCCGGCAAATAACACGCACCGATGCCGGTATTAAAACCGCTATAAAATTCAACTTGTTTGATACCGTAATTGCCCTTAACCTGGCGTTTTTGGTAAATGCAGCCATATTAATATTAGCGGCCAGCGCATTCTTTAAAAACGGTTATTTCCAGATAGCCGAGATCCAGGATGCTTATAAACTGCTCGAACATATTTTCGGCAAAACAGCACCGGTTTTATTCGCAGTAGCTTTAATTGCAGCAGGGCAAAGCTCGACCATAACAGGCACCCTTGCCGGGCAGATCATTATGGAGGGGCACATTAACTTGCGTATGGAGCCTTGGTTGCGCCGTTTATTAACCCGGGTGCTGGCTATTGTACCGGCCATGTTTACCATTATTTATTCGGGCGAGGATGGATTGGGTAACCTTATAATACTAAGCCAGGTGGTGTTGAGCTTGCAATTAGGTTTTGCGGTTATCCCGCTGATACATTTTACATCTGATAAAAAGAAGATGGGTAATTTTGCCATCAGCCTTAAAGTTAAAATTGCTGCCTGGGCAAGTGCTTTTATAATTGTTGGCCTAAATGCAAAGTTAGTGTACGAGCAAATAAACAGTTGGGCGGCAGCATCGCCATCAACAGCATTTTGGATGTATGTTTTGGTGATACCTGTGGTGATTGGTATAGTTTTATTGTTACTATATGTAACCCTAAGGCCGTGGCTATTTAAACACCAGGACCTTCCTGTTTACACTCCGCATGGTATTGCCTCCGTAATTGGCGATCTGGATGCTGTTGATTATCACCATATTGGCGTTAGTATTGATTTTTCTAAAAATGATACCAACTCTTTGCGCCATGCTATAATGCAGGGCGGCAAAAAGGCTACTTACTCGTTGATCCACGTGGTTGAAACCGCAGGCGCACGTTATTATGGTGGAAACGTAATGGACCATGAAACACAAAGCGACGTTGATAATCTTGACCAATATGTTGACGCGCTAAAAAAATTGGGCTATAAAGCCGACGCAAAAATTGGCTACGGCATAGCCGCACAAGCTATTGCAGATATTGTAAATAACGACAAGATAGATTTCATTGTGATGGGGTCGCACGGGCACAAGGCGTTTAAGGACCTGATTTTTGGAACAACGGTTAACAAGGTAAGGCATAAGGTTAATGTGCCGGTGTTGGTGGTAAAGCCGAAGGGATAAAATATGTAGACGCAATACTTTGCGTCCCTGAGCAAGACATACAAGAGACGCAAAGTATTGCGTCTCTACCATAAAAAAATCATAAGTTTGCAGCGACGAAGTTATGAGTGACGATAAAATATACATAAAGAATAAAAAGGCCTATTTTGAATACATTATCCTGGACAAATACACCGCCGGGTTAAAGCTTCTGGGTACCGAGATCAAATCAATCCGCCAGGGCAAGGCTAACATTAATGATGCTTTTTGCACGTTTATTGGCGAACAACTTTATGTACGCAACCTGCATATAGCCGAATACTCTTTCGGTTCATTTTACAACCACGAAGCCAAACGCGACCGTGTGCTGTTGCTCAACAAAAAAGAGTTAAAGAAACTACAAACCCGCGGAGAAGAAAAAGGATTAACCATTGTACCGCTTGCATTATTCATCAGCGAACGTGGCTTTGCCAAATTGGAGATTGGTTTGGCACAAGGTAAAAAGACCTTTGATAAACGGGAAACTTTGAAAGAGCGCGATACTAAGGTTGAGATGGATAGGGCTATGAAGCGGTAGTTTGCAGTTCTTAGTTTGCAGTTTGCAAATCCCAATTTAACTCACTGCTAACTGCCTACTCAAAACTGCAAACTGAATTTACCATGCTCTCTCCCCTACCAACGGTACAAACCTAAACGTATCCAACACATGCTTTTCATAGTCATGCTCTCCGGTTTTTAGGATAGTCACCATTTTTTGCTCTTTTTCATCACCTACCGGGATAACCAACGTACCACCGATATTAAGCTGACCTAATAATATTTCCGGCACAGTCGGCGCGCCCGCAGTTACAATTATCTTATCATAAGGCGCATGGCTGGCAATGCCTTTAGAACCATCGCCTAAAAAGAAACGGGCTTTATAGCCCATTACGGGCAATACCCGGCGGGTACGTTCATATAGTTTTTCTTGTCGCTCAATAGTGTAAACTTTTGCTCCTACCTCCAACAACACGCAGGTTTGATAGCCGGATCCTGTGCCTATCTCTAAAACTTTATCGCCTTTTTTAATATGGAGTAACTCTGTTTGGTAAGCTACCGTATAGGGTTGTGATATAGTTTGCCCCTCACCTATCGGGAAGGCGATATCCTTATACGCCTGGTTCCAAAATGTTTCGTCGAAGAAATAATGGCGGGCTATTTTACCAATGGCGGCCAGTACGTTGGCGTCTTCAATTCCCTTCTTCTTTAACTCTTCTACCAGTTTTTTTCGGGCACCTTGTTCCCTGTAATTATCGATATACTTATATGCCATGACACGATTTAGTGATTAAAGGATTTTTCAGGATGATAATTGACAAATGTTATCGAATAGGATTTTCTCCCGGATTAACTAACTTCTTGTTATAAACCCTCTTAAACTCTAAACTTGCACCCCCGAAATTGATCAACAATCCATCAGCAATATTATAAACTTCCAGGTAATTTATAGCTTGATTGTTATGAATATCTTCAATTTTCTCAAACGCCTTTAATTCAACCATTACTGCATTTTCCACAAAGAAATCAACCCTTCGTGACCCTATAACTTCTCCGCTATAAGTAATCGGCATTTCTTTTTCGCGTTCATACCCAATGCCAGAATTTCGCAGTTCTATAGCCAAAGCCCTTTGTATATAATCTCCTGAAATCCACTCCCCAACTGATTATGAACACGCATTGCGCATCCAATTATTTTATGGGTTAAGTCATTAATATTAGTTTGACCATTATTATTCATCTATTAAATATTTCAAATAAATCTATCTAATTATTCTTCTGATAACATCCTGTAAAATTATTAAATCCCTAAATCGTGTCAATAGGGATCAACATCTGGTTGAACCACACTACCTTTACTTAACTGCGTGGTTTGAAACTGGGTTATCACATCCCTTATAGTAGCTTTTACTTTGTTAATAGACACGCCATCCTTCTCAAACTTCAGCATGATAGATTGGATATAGTAATTACGAATGCGGCTTACCAATGGTACCTGCGGGCCTACTACCCTCTCCTCTCCAAAATGGCCGCGCAGCTGCTTACCCAGGTAAATTGCCTGGTTATGCAATATCTCTGGGTTTTTATGTTTGATATCCAAGTTAATGATACGATAGAACGGCGGATAATGAAAAGCCTTGCGCTCTTCCATCTCAGTAAAATAAAGTTCGGTGTAATTATTCTCTATAACCTGTTTTATAACGCGGTGATTCGGATCATACGTTTGTATCACCACTTTACCCTGTTTGCCCCTGCGGCCTGCCCTGCCGCTTACCTGGGCCAGCATTTGGTAGCTGCGCTCGTTAGCGCGGTAGTCCGGAAATTTCAATAAACTATCTGCACTTATAACACCTATTACAGTGACACCGGCAAAATCAAGGCCTTTGGCCACCATTTGTGTACCTACCAATATATCTATCTTCTTCTCTTCAAGGTCGTTAAGTATACTTTGCAACGAGTTGCGTGAGCGTGTGGTGTCGAGGTCCATACGCGCAATACGAGCGCCGGGTAATAGAAGGCTCAGTTCGTCCTCTATCTTCTCCGTACCAAAGCCTCGGTATTCTAAATGCGTCGACCCACATGCTGGGCAGATAGCTGGTGTATCTTCTTTATAACCACAGTAGTGACAATGTAGTTTACTTGTATGCTTATGGTAGGTTAAGCTTACATCGCAGTTAATACATTTAGGCGTGTACGCACAGATCTTACATAATAACACAGGCGCATACCCCCGGCGATTTTGGAACAATATTACCTGCTCCTTATTAGTCAACGCGGTTTGCATATCAGCCATTAACACACCGGTAAAGTGCGACTGTATGGTTTTCTTCTTCGTCTCTTCGGCAATGCTTACAACTTCTATTACCGGCATTTCTATACCACCATAACGTTCAGTCAGTTCGGCGAAACCATATTTATGGGTACGGGCATTAAAATAGGTGTCGAATGATGGCGTTGCCGAACCCAGCAATACCTTACCCTGGTGCATATTAGCCAGGAAGATAGCTGCATCGCGGGCATTATAGCGTGGTGCAGGATCGAATTGTTTATAGGATGTTTCGTGCTCCTCATCAACAATTATCAATCCCAGGTCGGCAAACGGCAGGAATACAGATGAGCGCGCACCCAACACAACTTTGTATTCGTTATTCAACACCTTCTGCCAAACTTCTACCCGCTCGTTATCATTAAACCGCGAATGGTAAACACCTATACTGGCACCAAAATATTGGCGCAATCGCTCAATTACGTGGGTTGTGAGCGCTATCTCGGGCAACAAGTAAAGTACCTGCTTACCTTGCGCAATCATTTGCTCTATCAGCCTGATATAGATCTGTGTCTTTCCTGATGAGGTTACACCATGCAGTAAGATCACATCCTTTTGCTCAAACTGTTGTTTTATAGAATTAAACGCTTCCTGCTGTTGGGTGCTTAGTTCAAAATTTGCATCCAGGTCCTCCTCCTCAAAATACAAACGACTAACGTTCTTTTCCTCAGCAATAAAAACTTCTTTCTCAATTAACGAATTAATGCTTGACGCACCTGCACCACTCTCTTCTACTAATTCGTTTTTTGATATGGTTTTTTGGTGACGTGCCAGTTTAATGTAGGCCAATACAGCATCTGCCTGTTTAGGCGCGCGTTTTTCAAGTATGGCAAATAAATCTTTTAAACTATCCTGTCCCTGGTAAGCCGGGTTAAGGGTTAAAAAAGTACGCTTGCGTGGTTTATAACGGTCGCTAACCTCTTCGGATATGTTGATGACATTTTTCTCGAAAAGCCCCTTCAATATTGGCATTACTGTTTTCTGACTTAACAGCTTGGCAATGTCGCTTATGGTTAGTTCGGGTTGGATCTCAAGTGCCTCTACAATTAAAAACTCTTTATCATGCAGCGTGGCTTTATCATATTCAAACTCCTTATTAAGCTCGATCTTGGTTTCGCTGGCTAATTTTAGCGCAGATGGCAAAGCGGCGTTCATTACTTCGCCTTCATTACACATATAATATTCGCCCAGCCATTTCCAAAACTGTAGTTGTTTGGTAGTCACAACAGGTCGGTCGTCCAGTATCTCCAGTAAATATTTGGCTTCGTATTTTTCGGGAGGATGCTCTGTTATAGCCGAAACAATCGCTGTGTAAAGCTTGCTTTTACCAAACTGCACCACCACACGTTTACCAATAGCTATGATATTATTAAGCTCGAAAGGCACCCGGTAAGTGTAATTCTTAGCAATAGCAAGCGGTAAAATTACTTCTACAAAAAGTGTTTTACGTTCGGTGTATGGTGCTTCGGCAAATTCCAGCATAATTTATTTACCCTTAGCTGCGGCAATGGCAAGCGATAGCCAGCCAATAATAAATAATAAGCCTCCTAAAGGTGTTATAGGGCCTATTACCTTTACGTTTTCAATATGTAACAAATCGCGGCAGGCCAACAGGTATAACGACCCTGAAAAAAACACGATCCCGATGGCAAACAGATAAAAACTGGCTTTAACCCATCCACTGTTGTTTTTAGCAATTGTTGACAGGAACAACAAAGCAAAAACGTGATAAAAGTTATATTCGACAGCGGTATGCCATACTTCTAACTGCGACGGCGAGATGAGCGCTTTTAAGCCATGAGCACCGAATGCGCCGGCTATTACAGCGACTA
>JACMRC010000368.1 GCA_014376655.1 Mucilaginibacter sp.
GTATCAGCATCGTAAAACTTACGCATTGGCTTGGCTTCTTCCCAGCTTACAAACTCAAGCCGATGCTTTATTTTGTTGTAATCAACATTTTTAACATCGGTAGTTTTATTGGCATAAATAACCTGCCCTTCTTTGCCATCGGCAGCATTTATCTCAACAAAAGCGGTTTTATCGCGCCCCACGTTTGATAAGGCATAGAAATTTTCTTTATCCCCCGTAAATGCTATAGGCCTAACATAATTACGGAAGTTGTTTTTTATTATCGCCCTAAATGGAGCCCTGTCATTTGCCCTGTAAAGTATCGTTTCATCAACACCGTCGGTCGCTTTTATCAGGCGTATTTTTCCATCTGCATCCACAAAAAACTCCGTGATATTGCCCGGGTTTAACAGGTATGTTTTTAGTTCGCCGGTTTTAATATTAAGGCGATAAACGTCAAAGTTTGCCGAGTCGCGTTTATTCATCCTGATGGTTATAACATCAGGCGTAAACCTATTGCGGTTCATTATATTAACTTTAACCTTTCCCTGTGGCAGGGTTAAAACAGGCTTTGTTTGCAGCGTATTTACATCCAATACCGACAATTGGTTTTCGTCGTGATCCTTATCCTGTCCAAAAAGTATCTGGTTGTCATACGTCCACATGTAATCGCCGCGGACAGAGAAATCACTGAACGAAGTGGCTGTAATTTCTTTACCATCCTCCAGCGATTTTATAAAGATGTTTTGCTTTTTATTATAGTTTTTTAAATACGAAACATATTTACCATCGGGCGATATTTTAAAAGCAAATTTTTGGGGCGCTTTAAAAAATTCGTTAATGGGTATCTGTGTTGTTTTGTTTTGTTTACAAGTATAAAACAACACAATTACAAAAATAAAAACTAAAATTTTCAGTATCCTCACCATTCTAATATGTAACTGCGGTATTTATAATCAGGTTAAATTATACAAATAAGTTAGCTTTTTAAAAATGTCACTACAATTTTACCCTGCATGTGCGTTATGTAAATAATAGGAAACATAAGCCATCCTTAACTTTTAATTATTTATTTTTATCGTATGAAGCGGATATTAATGGTTTGTCTTTTTGTTATTGCGGGGTTTGCCACAGCCTTTGCGCAGACCGATGATCTGCTCCTGGCTAAACAATATAGCAGTAATGGCGAACACCAAAAAGCGCTCGAGATATATCTAAAACTTTTTAAGCAGGATAACGATGCCTACTTTAATAACTATGTTAATACCCTTTTAGCACTTAAAAAATTTGATGAGGCCGAAAACACTGCGAAAAAAATGATCCGCAGGCACCCCGCTTCGGCCGAATATGTTATCACGCTCGGCTCCATCTATACCCAACATGGCGGTGCCGACAAGGCTAACTTATTGTATGACGACCTTATAAAAAAAATGCCTGCCGACCAGAACGCTGTCGCCATGCTTGCCGCCCAATTTTACCAGGGCACTAATGCCAACTACGCTATAAAAACATTTGTGCAAGGGCGCAAACTGTTAAATAATGACGACCTGTTCTCGTACGAATTGATAACGCTTTATCGCTTTAAAAGAGATAAACCAGCGCTAACAGAAGAGTATTTAAATATCCTACCCAAAAATCCGTTGTACCTAAGCCAGGCAGAAAACGCGCTGTCAACTTTATATGAGGGTGATGCGGATTATGATATGTTGCGGATAGCTTTGTTAAAACGCATTCAAAAAGATCCGCAGCAAACCATCTTTGTTAATTTATTAACCTGGCAGTTTTTGCAGCAAAAAGATTTTGATCAGGCGCTTAACCAGTCGCTGGCCCTAACCCGCCGTACCAATAATGATGGCAGCGATATTTACGATCTGTGCCGCACGCTTGTTTTTAATGAGGCTTATGATGCCGCCATACGTGGTTACGAGTATTTGATAAGTAAGGGCAAGGACGGCCCTTATTATATATCGTCAAAAATTGAACTTATAAACACTAAAAATTTAAAGGTTACCGCCGGTAAATATGTTCAAGCTGATTTAATTGAGCTGGAAAAAAATTACCTGGACCTGTTAACAGAGTTTGGCCAAAATACCACCACCGCCTTCGCTATGCAAAAGCTGGCTAACCTGCAAACTTTTAAACTGCATAAACTTAATGAGGCACAAAAAGTATTAGAAGATGCTTTAAAGGTTCCACAAATTCGCCCGGCGTTGTTGGCTGCCTGTAAGCTTGATTTGGGCGATATATATTTATTAAATGGCCAGCCATGGGAAGCTACTTTGTTGTATAGCCAGGTAGAGAAAGAATCGCCCAACACACCTATTGGGCAGGACGCTAAATTCAGAAACGCCAAGTTTGCCTACTATACCGGCGATTTTACCTGGGCAAAGGGCCAGCTTGATGTTTTAAAGGCCGCCACTACCCAACTAATAGCTAACGACGCGCTTAACCTATCGCTTTTAATTGGTGATAACATTACGGCAGATACAACCGGCAAAGCATTAAAAATGTATGCCCGTGCGGACCTGCAAATATTTGCCCAACAACAGGAGAAAGCAATAGCAATACTGGATAGCATCAATATTAAATTCCCCGATAACCAACTAAGCGATGATATATCAATGGCTAAGGCCCGCATAGCTATCCAACAAAAATCTTACGCCGATGCTGTTACTCATCTTAAAAAAATAATTGCAGACCACCCGTCAGACCTTTGGGCCGATGACGCTGTTTTTATGTTAGGCGATATTTACGAAAACCAGCTTAATGATAAAGAGCAAGCCAAAGCTTATTACCAAAAAATCATCACCGATTATGCCGGCAGTCTTTATATTAACGAGGCCCGCAAGCGGTTCAGAATACTGCGTGGCGATACCGCATCTTGATAAATGTTGCAAAATGCTATTGCCATAATTTGTACTTTTGCCACATGATAATTTACAATGAAACCATTATTGTGGACGAAGGCATCCATAAGCAATGGCTAAACTGGATGCAAACCGAATACATACCCAGGGTGATGAAAACCGGGCATTTCAACTCCTACAAAATATTGAACGTGCTTGATTCGCCTAACGAAGGCGTTACATACTGCATTCAATATTTAACTGACGACCGCGAAAAGTACAATTTGTTTAACGATAAGCATTTGCAGGAATTACAGGGTATACATCAGCAAAAATTCGAGAATCAATTTGTATTGTTTAACACTTTAATGCAAACAGTAAGCTAAAAATGAAGATCACAGAAACCGGCATTAAAGGATTATTAATAATTGAGCCAAAGATATTTAACGATGGCCGCGGATACTTTTTTGAAAGTTACAGTAAGGAAAAATTTGCAGCAGCAGGCATTAATATAGACTTTGTACAGGATAATCAATCCTTCTCACATAAAGGGGCAACACGCGGTCTGCATGCCCAGGCGGCACCACATGCGCAGGCCAAATTGGTACGCGTTATACAAGGCCGCGTTTTAGATGTTGCGGTTGATGCGCGCAAAGGTTCACCAACTTATGGTAAATATGAAACCATCGAATTAAGCGGCGAAAACCAGTTGCAGTTTTTAATTCCCGAAGGTTTTTTGCATGGCTTTGCTACTTTAGAAGACGATACTATTTTTACCTATAAAGTTAATGCTTACTACAGTAAAGAGTGCGAAGTGGGTGTAAAATGGAACGATCCTACCCTTGCCATAAACTGGGGCATTGTAGAACAAGATGTGATAATTTCGCCAAAGGATGAGTTGCTACCTTCGTTTGCAGATTTTGCGAGTCCGTTTTAAGATATAATATCCTTACTGTCATCTCGACCGTAGGGAGAAATCTTATACATCTTGGTTATTGTCGATTTGCATTGA
>JACMRC010000369.1 GCA_014376655.1 Mucilaginibacter sp.
ACTTTTAATCTTAGCCAACAGCTCATTCATCTCAAAAGGTTTGGCCAGGAAGTCGTCCGCACCTGCTGCCATAGCCGATTCTTTGATATCGCGACTGGCCGAGATCATAATAACGGGAATGTTTTTGGTTAGGTCCACCTGTTTTAGTTTTTTACAGATATCCCTGCCGTCTTCGCCGGACATCCATATATCCAATAACAACAGATCAGGCAGCTCTTCTTTCATGTCCAGCACGGTAGCTCCATCAACGGTTGATGTAACGTGGTAGCCTTCAAATTCAAGCAGCATCTCTATGGCATCAACAATGCCGGGATCGTCATCGGCTATCATTATTTTTTTTGGGGGCTGTGTCATTGTATATAAGATGTCTGAAATTAAAAAAAGTTACACTTATTGGTTATCTGTTTGCTGATTATTTACGGGCAGTGAGAAGCAAAAATCGGACCCTTTTCCTTCCACGCTATTTACCCACATTTTACCGCCTTCGCGCTTTACAATTTCTGATGATATGTATAAGCCTAACCCCAATCCGGGGAAGGTATGCTGTTTGTCGCCGCTTACCCGGTTAAATTGCTCAAATACCATTTCGGCCTTATCTGCTGGTATACCTATCCCAAAATCTTTTACCGATACTATCACCTGGCCATCGTGCATCGCGGTTTTAATAATGATCTGATCAGCATACGGCGAGTATTTAATGGCGTTGGTAATCAAATTGGTTATTACCTGGCTTATGCGGTCCTTGTCCGAAAATATTTTACCCGTTTCGGTAAACTCCTTTATTAGTTTGTGTTTGTTTGTAGTATGCTGCAGGTCCTCTACAGTTTCGCTTATAGCTTTGTTAAAATCAAACCATGTTTTATTAAACTGCAACTTGCCCGAGTTTATTTTGGTAACATCCAATAAATCGCCTATAAGGTTGGTTAAGCGGTTTACCTGGGCATCCATCCGCAGCACCATTTCGGCTTTTTTGGTTTCGCCTTCTTTGGTTAACATGGCACCAAGCACCTGGGCGTAGGCTTTAATACTGGTAACCGGCGTTTTTAATTCGTGGCTGGCTATGCCTAAGAAATCGTCTTTTTGGCGCTGTAATATTTTTTGTTCGTCAATATCTGTATTAGTACCAAACCACTTAATTATTTTACCATCAATTATAAAAGGCAACGCCCTTGCCAAATGCCATTTATAATTACCCTCCTTATCGCGCAGCCTAAACTCAAACTGGTAAAGCTCGCCGGTTTGTAAAGAATGTGTCCAGGCAGCAATACAAGCGTCTCTGTCTTCGGGGTGTACATGCAATATCCATTCCGGGCCTACTATGTTTTTTCGTTCGGTTCCAAAAAAATCAAGCGTGCGTTGGTTTATATAATCAAGTTCACCATCAATGGTAGCTGTCCAAAGTTGTACGGGCATAAAGCCGGTAACAAACTCAAATTGTTTTATCTGGTCGTTAAGTTCCTCGTTTTTGATGTGTACCTGCTGTTTTGCTAATGTCTGTTCGGTTATATCGGTACATGCGCCAATGTAACCTGCAAAGCTGCCATCGCTGCGGTATTGCGGGTTACCCGTCGCTATGCACCAGCGCACATCTCCTTCTTTATTTAAGATCCTGAAATTTACCTCGTAAGCGCAGCGTGCAGCCAGGTCGGCCATGAATTTATCTGCTGCTTTTTTCCTGTCTTCGGCAACAATGGCATTTAGCCAGCCTGCACCCATTACATCCTCATAAGCCATGCCTGTCCAGTCCATCCAGGTTTGATTGGCATAAGTAATACTCCCTTCCGCATCCGACATCCAAAGCGATATAGGCGCTGCCGTGGTAATGTTTTGTAGTAAATGTTCACTATCTGTAAGCGCCTTCTTATCTGCTATTTCGCGGCGCATGTCTTTCACTATACTTGCCCGCCCCAATGGGGCACCGGTTAGCTGATCATAGATCATCAGGCTTATTGCTGATACAGGTATTGTTTCGCCGGTTTTAAAATGACGATAATTTATCTCGCCCGACCATTTCCCCGTTTTCTCTAAAGTGGCGTAAATTGCTTTGGTTTTTTTTACATCAACGGGTAAAACATAATCACTGCCTGGTCTAAAAGCATCCTCGTGCTTTTCAATACCCATCATTTTACGCCCGGCGGCATTTACGTAGGTAATGTTATAGTCAAGGTCAGACAGGCTTATAAAATCAGACGTATTATCAATCAATTTTAATAACCTGTCCTGTTCGTTCCTCGCAGCTTTTTCGGGCCGCAAATCTCGCGCTACCGATGCCATTGCAATAGGCTTACCGGTAACCGGGTCATCAACCCTAAAGGCGTTTAAATAAATAGGTATGCTTTCGCCGGTTTTAAAATGGCGGTAATAGCGTTCGCCCTCCCATTTACCGGTTTGGATGATAGATTCTGTTGCCCCAACGGCATTGGCTGCGGTATCCGCAGGCATAAAGTATTGCGATGCCGGTATAAAAGCATCGCCATAGTTGTCAATACCCAGCATTTTATACCCGGCTTTATTCAAATAAGTAACCTGTGCATCAAGGGTGGTTATACCAATTACTTCGGCAGTGTTATCTATAAGTGTTACCAGTTTTTGCTGCTCTTCATTATCGGCAATTTCGCGGGTAATATCCTCCACCGTTCCCGCAAAGCGGATACAAATATTTTCGTCGTTAAATTTGGCGTTGCCTATTGCGCGTAACCAGCGTATAGTATTATCTGCCAAACCAACGGTGCGGAATTTTATATCGTAGGGGCGGCGCAGTGCAGGGTTAATGGATTCGGTTACTTTACCTCTAACCAGGTCAATATCTTCCGGATGTACGCTGCTTAACACATCAGCGTATTTAACATTGTCGCCCTTCCTAAAACCAAACAACTCCCTGCAACGGCTATCCCATATAACCGATTCATCAAACGGATTGAGGTCCCAGGTACCTAATTCGGCGGCATCTAACGCAAACTGCCTACGCTCTTCTGATTCGGCCAGTTGCTGCCTTATTTTAGCCAGTTCTGTAACATCAGCAGCCGTATTTAATACACCCCAAACCTTGCCATCACTATCCTTTAATGGTTTAAATGAAAAGTTAAAATAATGGGTCTGTAGCTTGCCATCAACTACAAGGTCAACCCGGTCCTCGGTAGCTTCATAAGCAATACCGTTGGTATAAACATCATTCAGAATTTTAAATATACTTTGGTCCCTTAGCTCAGGCAGTACATCAAAATAACGCTTGCCTATTACATCATCGCCTTTGCCAAAAATATCAATAATGGTTTTGTTGGCTACCTTAATTACCATATCAGCTCCCACATACAAACCAACGGGCGTTAATGATTCTTCAATCAGGGTCCTGAAAATATTCTCGCTTTGGATAAAATGCAAATCAGATCTGTTATTCATCTTTTGGTAAAAGGTTAGCTAAAGATAAACGTTATAACATCAAAAAATGCTATTAGTTTAACTTAAAACGGATTTTAAATAACTTGCGGTAGACAATTGACATATATTTTTCCTAAAACATTTAAATTATTGTTACATGGATAAAATATCATCACTCATCACTAAAATAGTAAACGGGCAGTTTTTTATTCTGATTTACCCTTGGCGTAAATCCCCAGATTGTTCCAGTATAAAAAAAAGCTTAAATTCATACTTTGATAACCAACCAATTATTGTCTAAGTATGAATATCAAACACGCCCTGTTTTTACTGCTGTTTTTAAATCTGAATACATACGCGCAAACTCCCGTTTATTCGGGCGCATTAAAAGAAGTTTTTAAAGGACCTGTAAACGCTGCAGACCGCGATACGTGGCTTAGTAACTTAAAAACCTGGCGTGATAACGAGAAGAAGCGATTAAATTATAACGGTGCTTTGTACGCCAACCCGCAGCTTAAATGGGTTAACCATACCTTTATTTACGTGCAGATGATGGCGCACGAGCGTTATTTTTACGACCCGATAACGCGCAAATACACTGTTACCCGTTATCTTAATGATTTAAAAAAGCGGTATGGCGGTATCGATGCCGTGCTGATATGGCCAACCTATCCAAACATAGGAATAGACAACCGAAATCAGTTTGACCTGACTGCCGACTTACCGGGCGGTAAAACTGCTGTAAAGCAAATGATAAAAGATTTTAAAGCTAATGGCGTAAGGGTGTTTTTCCCGATAATGATTTGGGATAAGGGTACACAAAGAATAGCCCTAACCATGCCACAGGCCTTAGTTAACGAAATAAAAGCACTGGGTGCTGATGGCTTGAATGGCGATACAATGGCCGGCGTATCAGAAGATTTTTACAAGGCTGCAAAAAATGAGGATTATCCAATTGCTTTTCAGCCTGAACTAAATCTGCATGATTTGAAAATGGTGGAGTGGAACACTTTAAGTTGGGGGTATTATTGGGGTTATGAGTATGCACCGGGTGTTAGCGTTTATAAATGGTTTGAGCCAAGGCACCAGGTTAATATCACCAACCGGTGGGCTATAAATAAAACAGACGACCTGCAATATGCATTTTTTAACGGGATAGGTTATAACTCGTGGGAGAACGTCTGGGCGGTTTGGAACCAGATAGCAGACAGGTATGCAGAAACCATAAGGCGCATAAGCGCCATCTATCACCACTACCCCGACGTTTGGAGTAGTAATGATTGGGAACCCTATATCACTGTATCGCAAAAGGGTATTTTTGCATCCAAATTCCCCGGTAAAAGCAGGACCATTTATACATTCATAAACAGGGATAGCACAGGGGTTAACGGCGAGCAAATAACTTTACCCTATCACAAAAATGAAAAGTATTATGATTTATGGAATGGAAAACAGTTAAACCCTGAAATAAAAGCTGGAAACGCGGTTTTAAGTTTCGGGATAGAAGGGCATGGTTATGGCGCGGTAATGGTTGCAAACAATGCGGTTAATCCATCAGAGCTAAACTTCTTGAAAACAATGGCTGCAATGAGCCAACGAAAACTAAAAAACTTTAGCATGGCCTGGAAGCCCATCTCTCAAGAAATGGTGCCAATTGTCAACACAAAAACTCCTATTAAAGATCCTGACGGGATGATCAAAATTACGGGTACCGACAGTTACCAGTTTGAATCGGTAGGGGTAATGATAGAAGGAAATGAATTACCAACAGCGTTAGGTGTGCAGCATCAATGGGAAACACACCCATCGCGCTCCCAAAAACATACACTAAGCGTAAAAACATTTTATATTGATAAGTATCCGGTAACTAATAAGCAGTTTAAAGCCTTTTTAACTGCTTCAAAGTATCACCCGGCAGATGATCATAATTTTTTGAAAGATTGGGTTAACGGCAGCTATGCCGACGGCACAGCGGATCAACCGGTTACCTGGGTATCTATAGAAGATTCCCGTGCATACGCTAAATGGGCCGGTAAGCGGTTACCGCACGAGTGGGAGTGGCAATATGCCGCGCAAGGTGCTGATGCCAGGCTATACCCATGGGGTAATATCAAAAACAAAGATAACTACCCTGCACCTGATACCACACGCGCCATGAGAAAGCCGACGAAAGTAAATGAGTATCCATCTGGAGCCAGCCCTTTTGGTGTGATGGATATGGTAGGCAACATTTGGCAATGGACAGATGAATACACCGATGCACATAGCCGCACGGCTATATTAAAAGGTAGTAGTTATTTTCACGCCCAAACATC
>JACMRC010000370.1 GCA_014376655.1 Mucilaginibacter sp.
CTCGAAATTTATAATCTGCGTAAAGAAAATAAAGATTTAGCCCGTAAACTGCAAATGGCTCATGCAGAGCTTAATGCCATTGGGAAACCGCGTGGATAACTGGCAACTGTTTTAAAACAAAGTGCGTATATTTTATATAACAATATTGCTTAAAAAACGTTACTGTTTTTAATTATCTGAATTATTTGAAGAGGGCATTTTATACAATAGTAATTCCCCTGTTACTACTTGTAAGTGTTAGCGCTTATTCGCAAAGCAACAAAGGGACAGAATTTTGGACGGCTTTTATGGCCCACAACAACGGAATTAATAATAACAGAGGTAGTAATATGGTGCTCTATATTACTTCGGATGTATCAACTACCGGTTCTGTTGAAGTAGGCGGTGCTTTGCTGCAAAATTTTACGGTAACTGCAAATCAGGTAATTTTTATTGATATACCTACCTCTGCTTACTTAGACAGGTTTGGCAAATACTCCAATTCAGGTATTCATGTAACTTCTGCAAAACCCATAGCGGTTTACGCCCATATTTATGCCAGTGCCGTGTCTGGGGCAACCCTGCTGTTGCCGGTTAACGCTATGGGTAAAGAGTATATATCGCTTAATTATACGCAGCTTTCCAATGCTCCGGCCGCTACTCCGGCTTATTCTACATTCGCTATTATTGGTACCGAAGATAATACAACTATATCTATAACACCATCGGCGCAATTGTTAGATGGATCGACTGCCAACGTGCCTTTTACTATTACTTTAAATAAGGGCGAAATATACCAGGGCCTTGCTATGACTGATTTAACCGGGACAAAAATTCAATCTATCAGCGCAAGTATCGGCACGTGTAAAAAGATAGCTGTTTTTTCTGGCAGTAGTAAAATTGGCATTGGCTGTGCTCCTAATTCTGGTTATAGTTCTGATAATTTATTTCAGCAAGTATATCCAACATCAACCTGGGGAAAAAATTATATAACCGCCCCGCTGGCATCAAGGCGGTTTGATGTTTACCGGATAGTTTTAAGCACCCCAAATACTGTAGTTACACTTAATGGCACAGTAGTTCCGGCTGCGAGTTTTGTTAATGGCACATATTTCGAATTTACATCAACATCTGCTAACGTAATCTCCGGAGATAAGCCTATACAGGTGGTTCAATATACACCTACGCAGGGTCAAACATTAAACTGCACATCCGTAGTTGGCGATGTAGGCGACCCGGAAATGATTTACCTAAGCCCTATCGAACAGGGGCTTAACCATGTTACCTTGTATTCTACAGGATACTATGCCATAATACAAAGCTATATAAACGTAGTTATTCCTACGTCGTCAGCATCAACATTTACAATTGATGGTGTGCCTTATGCCAATTTTCAAGCCATACCAAATACCAGTTATTCGTATGCGCAAATACCGGTGACATCAGGGCCGCAGTCCGTTACTGGCTCAGCACCATCATCCTCCGGTACACATACCATTAATGCATCGGTGCCATTTAATGCTATTGCCTATGGTTTTGGTAATGTAGAGTCATACGGTTATGCCGCCGGTACTAACCTACAGGATCTTAATGAATATGTGGCGCTAAAGGACCCTCAAAACCCGGCAGCTACACAAACTACTGGCTGTAGTAATATTACTTATAAATTACAGGTTACTATACCGTACCCAACCACAAACATAGTTTGGAAAATTGATGGTGTAACAGTATTTACAGATAGTAAGCCGGTTATTAAATCAACCACAGTAAAAGGTAATACGGTTTTAAATACGTATGAGTACAACGCCCCAATAAATTTTACAGCAGGTACGCATATAGCAATTGCTACTGTATTTAACCCGGTTGCTGACGTATGCGGCTCAAGCCAGGACATAGAAAACGGGTTTACAATTACAGAGCCACCCGGGCCAGATTTTGAAGTTGCTGCCAGCAATTGTTTAGGCGATTTGACCGCGTTTACTGATAAAACTATACTTGCATCGGGCAATTCTGTTAAAACCTGGCTATGGGATTTTGGCGATAACACAACATCTCCAGATCAAAGCCCCCCACATAAATATGCCGCGGCGGGTAATTATACAGTTAGGTTAACAGTTACCGATTATAATGGCTGCGTAAACGTATCAAGCCCAAAAACTGTGCATATTACTGCCAAACCAACTGCTGGTTTTAATATTTCTACTCCTGATTGCCCCGGGCAAACTATTTCATTTAACAATACTTCAACAGCTACCGAAGGGGTGATTAATAACTGGACTTGGGACTTTGGCGATAGTACTACAATGTCGTTTACAAATGGCTCGCCGGTTACACATACTTACACCACACCAGCTATATATGCTGTTAAGCTAACTGTTACTACTGATAAAGGATGCATAAGCGATGTATTTACTAAAACTTTTATAGTTAACCCGTTGCCTGTGGTTGATTTTGTTACTCCGGACGTTTGTCTTGCCGATGGCGCTGCCCAGTTTACAGATAGCAGTACTATAGCAGATCATACTGAAGCAGGTTTTACCTGGTTATGGGATTTTGGTGATGCGCAGTCTACACCTGTAAACAATAAATCAACCTTAAAAAATCCCAAACATACTTACAGTGCTGTAGGTACTTATAATGCAAAACTGACCGTAACATCGCAAAACGGTTGCGCTACCACGTTGCAAAAAACGTTTACGGTAAATGGTTCCAACCCTGTGGCCGATTTTAAACCCAATAATGGTTGCAGTGGTGATGACATTGTTTTTGATGATTTGTCTACCGTTGATGCGTATAACATTACAAAAATAGTATGGAATTTTGGCGATGGCAGCGCCCCGGAAACTTACACCACCACCACTATACATGCTAATAAAAAGTATACACATAAGTATTCAATGTTTAATACACCCGCGCAAAAAACGTATAGTGTAAGTATGGATGTTTATTCGGGGCAAACTTGTACAAGGTCTATAACTAAAAATGTTATCGTTTACGCTAACCCTACAATTGGTTTGTTAATTAATAATACGCCAATAAAAGCTAATAGTATCATCCCGGATAACATAGCATTATGTAATGCGGATAGCCTGGTGCAAATTGTCGAAGACAAAACTATTTATACAGGTACCGGAGTATTTACTGGCCCGGGGATCTCATCAACAGGGCTTTTTAACCCAAAAGTTGCCGGTACAGGTACTTTCACCATCAATTATATATTTACAGCAGCGGCAACAAGTTGTATTTATACTACCAGTTTTAAAATTACAGTTAACCCAACACCGGTTATATCATTACCTGCACAATATACTGTGCTTGAGGGCGGCCAGGTTACCTTAAGGCCTGCAACTACTTTAGAAAGCGGTAGTTTTACCTACCAATGGTCGCCATCGGCAGGGTTAAGTGGCGATAAAGTTTCAAGCCCGGTTGTAACAGTATCAGAAGATACAAAATTCACAGTTACTATTACTTCGGATAAAGGGTGCGCTGCAACTGCGCAAACCTTGGTGCACGTTTTAAAAGTACCTGTTGTTCCAAACGCTTTTACGCCCAATAATGATGGTGTAAATGACACCTGGGATATTAAATACTTAAATTCCTATCCAAATGCGGTAGTCGAGATATTTAACAGGTACGGCAGTAAGGTATTCTTATCATATGGTTATACTACAGCTTGGGATGGGCGCTTTAACGGTGCAGATTTGCCCGTTGGTACTTATTATTATATTATAAGCCCCAATAACGGGCGTAAACCTGTTACAGGTTATTTAACAATTATAAGATGATGATTTACTTTAAGCGGGAGATTACTAAATTTAAAGCTAATTTCAACGCCTGAGTTTTGAGCACGAGAGTAAATTATAAGAGTAAATATAGAAACACTCATCTTATTATAGCTGTGTTTTTGTTGGTTATATCCTCTTTTTATAAAGCGGAGGCGCAGGGCAACCAAACGGTAAAAAATGGCGAAAATACGGCACTTGTTACTTTTGATACAACCTGCAGTTATACCTGGACCAACAGCACCCCATCAATAGGGTTAGCGGCCAGCGGTACAGGCGACATCGCTTCTTTTAAAGCGATTAATAATACAAGTAGCGCTGTAAGAGCTACTATAACAGCTACACCTATAGCTTCAGGGTTTGCCTACATAGCCTGTTATGGAACTGCGGCAAATGGTGGATATATTGATGTAATTAATACTTCTACCGATACAAAGGCAGGTACGATACCAATTAATCCGTTTCCGCAAGCTATAGCTGTAACTAAAACCGGTGATGTATTATACACCACTAACCAGGATGCCGGTAAGAATGTTAAAATACTTACTGCATCAAATACTGTAAGCCCGACTTCGGCCATGGGTTATGGCATTGCTTTGGCTCCAAATGGCGATACATATTACTATACAAGTGGGACAGCAGGTAACTCGCTGTTTGCGGTTAATACAGTAACAAATAGTACTTCTACCATATCCGTTGGTACAAGCCCTTTTGGTGTGGCGGTGAATAGTGACGGCGGTAAAATATATGTTGCAAATAATGGCTCAAATACGGTGTCGGTGGTTAACACATCAAACAATGCAATTGCTACTATTAATATAGGGCCAGGCTTTAAACCTTACGGGATAGCAATAGCGAAAAGTTCTAATAATGAATTGGTTTACGTAACCAATTTTGGCAATAATTCGGTTACTGTATTTCAGGCATCTAACAACGGCATTTTAGCAGTTATAACTGTAGGTTTGCAACCCACCGGTGTAACCGCAAGCCCTGGCGGTGCATATGCGTATGTTGCTAATAAGGGAGACAACACGGTATCAGTAATAAGCACCGCAACTAACAAGGTTATAAAAACTATTACGGTAGGCACAAGGCCGGTGGGAGTATCTGTTACTCCCGATGGTAAAAAGGTTTATGTTGCCAACAGCGGTTCGAATAATGTTTCTGTAATAAATACCACAACTAATACAGTTACTTCAAATATAGATGTTTACGACCGCCCCGAGTCATTAGGTAATTTTATTTCACAGGGCACCTGCCAGGCAATAACACTTACAATAACAGTAAACCCGGCAGCAGTACCTTCCATTACAGCTACAGGGCCTATAGCAGCTTTAAATACGGTTTATGGCACATCATCAACAGCGGGCACGTTTACTGTCTCTGGCATGGCTTTAACAGCTGGTATTGCAGTTAGCCCTCCGCCAGGGTTTGAGGTAAGTATCGATGATATTACCTTTAGTAATTCACTTACTATACCCGTGGGTGCAAATGGAAATATTACTGGCGTTAAGGTTTTTATAAGATTAAAAGCAGATGCTGTAGCAACCTCATATTCTGGCAATGTAACGCTTAGTAGTGCCGGTGCATCAGATGTTGCTATAGCCACCGGCGGTGGCACGGTAGCAAAAGCCCAATTAAACATAACTGCTAACAATATCAATAAAAATTACGGAACAGCTTTAACCGTTGTTACCGGCTCAACAGATTTTACTTCATCCGGGCTAAAAAATGGTGAGACAATTGGTAGCGTAACACTAACTTATGGGGCGGGCGGAGCGGGCAATGCCGCGCCGGCTACTTATCCGGGTTCGATAACGCCATCGGCACCTACGGGTGGCACATTTTTAATTAGTAATTATACGCTAAATCCATTTGCGGGAAACCTTACCGTTAATAAAGCGCCGTTAACAATTACTGCCGATGATAAAATGAGGAACTTTGGTGAGCCTGATCCTGTATTTACAATTACTTATACCGGATTTGTAAATAATGAAGGGACAGCGCAGTTAACAACGCAACCTGTGGCTACAATAACAGCCACCATTAATTCGTTACCGGGGCAATATCCTATTACTGTAACAGGCGCATCGGCTGCCAACTATACTATTACTTATGTGGCGGGTGTTTTTACTATTGTACCCGTTATACAGCCCATAACTGTGCCCAATGCCTTTACACCTAATAACGACGGTATAAATGATACCTGGGAGATTCAATACTTAGCATCGTCATATCCTAATTGTACAGTAGAGGTGTTTAATCGCGATAGCAAACGTGTATATTTTTCAAACGGTTATACCGTAGCCTGGAACGGAAAATATAATGGTGCCAATTTACCCTTCGGTACTTATTATTATGTTATTAATACCCATAGTAATCTTAAACTCTTAAGCGGATATTTAACTATAATCAGGTATAATAATACCTGCTGTGCAATAAATTTACTAAATTTAACTGTTTAATTTACAGTGGGGTTTGATGTATTTATCACCCTGCTTTGAACCTTGAAAGTACACATCTGTCATACTGCACGCCCTCATGCAATAAGCAAATTACTTATTGTGGGCATCGCTTTGTTAACTTTTTCACTCCCGCTAAAACTACGGGCGCAAACAAACATAAAAATTAATGTTAATAACGGCGACGTTGTAAACTTTCCAACACTGCCGCCTACCGGGTGCTATACCTGGGTAAATGATAATACGGCAATGGGCCTATCAGCAATCGGTGCAGGTAATGTACCCTCATTCACAGCTAAAAACAAAGGAACGGCGCCTATAGTTGCTACAGTGACAGCAACCACTATTGCTAAAAACCAATATGCTTTTATCGGGACAACAACAGGCCAAACGCTATCCGTAATTAACCTGGTGACTAATGCGGTAGAAGCCGTAGTGCCTATTAACACTGATGTTTGGGGGATAGCGGTAAGCCCGGATGATAAATATGTTTATATAGGCAGCTCAAAGAACATAATAGGCGGTACCGCTGATAATGCCATAATAAAATTTGATACCGAGAGCCGTAAAGTTGTTGCTAAGCTGACCGCAGGTACGCAGGTGCTGAAAGTAAGCCCGAATGGCCAAAGCTTATATTTTGGCGGAGTAATATATGATACTGGTACTTTTACTCAGAAAGGAACTTACAAAATAGCCAACGGCGGCGCATCATTGGCTGTAAGCCCCGATGGAAATAAGATATATACTACCGCCTCTGTTTATGATATCCCAACGCAAACCTTAACGGCGATAAATACGGGGGGTAGCTATGACCTGGTAATAAGCCCCGATGGAAAAAAGCTATATTTAGGTGGCGGCAGTGCTACCGGTATATATGTATATGATATCGCAACAGCTACTAAACACCTTATAACTACCGGGCAGCCAAGTGCAAACATTGCTATTAGCCCTGATGGCAGCAGGGTATATGTTGATAATTATCAAACCGGTGATGTAATAATTATAGATACTGCTACCGAACAAGTTGTAAAAGTGCTTCAAACAGGTTTTACACACAAAGGTATTTCGGTTGGTTTGGGTGGCGACAGGTTAATCTGTATTGACGAGGGCGGGGGGAGCGTTATATACAATACCGTTGATTATTCAATGATTAAGAGGTTTACTGCAGGGGGCACCACTTCAAACTTACTTGGTAAATTTACCACGATCGGCTCATGTTATGGCCCTACAGTAACTTATACCGTAACCGTATACGCGCAGCCCGCTATTATAAATACCAGAGGCACCTTAAGCGCTACTACCACTACTTACGGTACACCGGCATCAATAGGTAGCTTTACTGTTTCGGGTTCAGATCTTGATGGCGGGATCCGCATACTGGCCCCAAAAGGTTTCGAGGTTAGTATCGATCAAACAACTTTTAAAGATGACCTAACCATACCGGCTGTAGGCACAAGCCTGGGTAACACTACTGTATATGTAAGGTTAAAAGGCACTGTACCGGTTGGCCCCTACAGCGGCGATGTGCTGGTAAGCTCGGCGGCTACCGAGGTTAAGATACCTACCGGATTAAACACCATTAACAAAGCGCCGTTAACGGTCAGCTCAAAATCTATAAAGAAAGTGTATGGGGCCGTATTATCCGGCTCGGTGAGTTCTGCCAATGTAGATGCGCCGGGTTTAAAAAACAATGAAACAATAGGCGGTGTAACGCTAACTTATGGCAGCGGCGGTAAAGTAACAGACCCTGTAGCTATTTACGCGGGCGCTGTAAAAGTAACTGCTGCTAAAGGGGGGACTTATTTGCCGTCGAATTATACTGACCCGCCGACTTACCTGGACGGCGATTTGGAAGTTGTTGGCGCTACGCTAACTGTAACGGCTGAAAACAAAGAGCGGTTTTATGGTGACCAAAACCCGATATTTACCTTTAAATACAGCGGGTTTGTAAATAATGAAACGGTAGCAAAATTAACAACTTTACCCCTTGGTAGTAGTGTTGGTCCGACTGCGGCTATAGGTCAGTATCCCATTACAGCCAGCGGCGCTGTAGCGGCTAATTATGTTTTTAATTATTTGCCGGGTACCCTTACTGTTAAACCTACATTAGTTACCGTAAACACAGCTTTTACGCCTAACG
Source organism: Mucilaginibacter sp. (assembly GCA_014376655.1). Taxonomy (GTDB): domain Bacteria; phylum Bacteroidota; class Bacteroidia; order Sphingobacteriales; family Sphingobacteriaceae; genus Mucilaginibacter. The sequence goes on from JACMRC010000370.1 coordinate 8,364, forward strand.
ACGATGGCATCAATGATACCTGGGAAATAAACAAGATAGGCCAATACAAGAACTGTACTGTCGAGGTTTTAAACCGTTATGGACAAAAGGTATTTTACTCCATTGGTTACCCAATAGCCTGGAACGGAAAGAGTAATGGCGGAAGCCTGCCTACAGGCACATATTATTATGTTATTAGGCTAACTACCAGTATGAAGCCGCTTACCGGTTCTATAACCATTATCCGGTAAACTTTATGCCTTTTTAATATTCAACTGGATTTTAATAACTTAGGGGTTACCAATTGTATATTTAATATACCTCATGTATAATATATGTAAATGTGTAATAAACTATTTGCTTTTTGCAGCCGTATGGTTATGCTTAATTTTTACCAACGGTATTGTTAACGCACAGGTAAATCAAGTGGTAAACGATGGGTCTAATACGGCACCGGTTATTTTCCCACCTACAGATTGCGTGTACAAATGGTTAAACGATAACACATCAATTGGCTTAGCAGCTAAGGGTACCGGCAATATTGCATCATTTACTACTATTAATAAAGGTTATGCCCCGGCGGTAGCAAACATTACCGCGAGGGTAGTTTCCTATGCGTATCAAACAATTGGAACTACTACGTATGCGATTGATCTAATTGACTATTCGCAGGCAGGTGTTATATCTGTCCCAAGTGCCAGCCTGCAGGGTACTAGCCCCGACGGCAGTGTGGTTTATTTCGCAAAAGGTACCGATAACCGTACCTTATATAAAGTTGATGGTAAAAATAATACGCTATTAGCTACCATCCCGGTGAGGGATGGCTTTTATAACGGCTCATTAATAAACGGTGTTAAAGGATTACTATTTAGTTTGGATGGCAGTAAAATATATACTTACAGTGCACAAGCCAAAGCGGTTATTGTTATTAATACAGTAACCAATGCTGTTGAGAGGCTTATCAATTTAAACCCCGCTATAACAACTTACAACGGCCTTATGCTAATGAGCCCTGACGCGACGTTGATTTATATTATGGGTGGTAGCTTATCAACACCAAACCAATCTGTATTAAATATTGTGAGTACTGTTACAAATACCATTGTATCGACAGTTAATTTGGGACAAGGGCAGGGTAGGATGTTTTTAACTACCGATGGTACCAAATTGTTTATAAACAGTACTGCAGCTGGGCCCAGTTCGGTTTTGACGCAATATGACACAGCCACAGGGGACATATCAAATGTTCCGATCCCTAACGGGATGTCGTTCTCAACGATAAGTCCGGATGGTAAGAAAATTTATCTTACTCAAGATACAAAAGTGGAATACGGCTACCCTATACATATTTTAGATGTCAAGACAGGAAACGTTACTCCCGCTAATCTTGGGTTTACTTATGTTGTTGCGGGTTATGGGTTTTCCCCGAATGGTGAGGTTATACATTTCAGAGAACTTGCTACCGGCACTATTAAGGTGGTTTCTACCAAAACCGACGTTGTTATAGCAACTATTAAACAATCGCCTGTTGTCGGAATAAATGTTATTGATCAACAAACACTCACAAATTATGATGGTAGTAAAATGTATGTAACTACATATGCAGGAGTAAACAATACAGAGAAACGTAAGTATCTGCAAGTTATTGATTATAAAACTTATACAGTTACTGATTCTATCCCCTTGCCTGTTGACGGAGGCCCTATAGTTCCAACCAAAGCGCCTTATCCATGTGCTGGCAGTGCGATTAATTTTAGCATAACTGTCAATCCACCACCGCTGGTTATTGCTGTTACAGGCACTTTAACAAACGTAGATGCTGTTTATGGTACCCCCGGAATAACAACCAGTTTTACATTATCAGGTACTAATTTACCAACCGGTGTTATAGTTACCCCGCCCGCCGGTTA
>JACMRC010000371.1 GCA_014376655.1 Mucilaginibacter sp.
ATGGTATTTGAGGAAATGATAAAAAGAAAAATAGAAATAACGCGAACAAATAGAATATTCATGCAGGGGCGGGGTATTTTGTAGTTTAAATTTTAGGTGTGGTAACTTAGCGATTTTTTTGGAGCATTGCGCACGCCGGTACGTTATCTTCAGGGAAATCGCATAAGCAATTTTATTTCCGTGGTATTTTTTTTATTTTTGTATAAGTCCAACCGCTGACAGTTAAGCAGCATACTTTTGCGAATGTCAATATCAGTGCATAAATTACATTTTTTATGCTATGCGTTTATAATCAACTATTTAATTAAAATATTTACTGTGATAAGCTGTGATAGCGTGTGACAGGCTGTGAAATAACGCGAGTTTACTGTGATAGGGTGTGCCAGATTGTGATCTGAGGTGTTATAAATTGATAAGTACCTTGCCGGGTTGTTTTGAAAAGGCTTTTTTTTGCCCATTAACCCAAACCATAAAACCCTTTCCTTTTTTATACCTGAAACCAAATTTGTCATATAGGATGGTTATTTCCTTGCCATGATATAATATTTATCCAAACAAAAATAGTCCCATTTGCCTCCAGGCAGCAGTGGAATGATAACCAATATTTCAACTGGTGGCAGATGGAATCATCGTACTACTAACATACAAATAATTGCAATAAAAGCCTCAAATCTTTCGACTTGAGGCTTTACTTTAGTAGCTTTAATGAGTAACCTCGTACTATTATTTTGTATAAATATCCAGCGCTTTACCTTTACTCATATCATCATAGTTAATAAACCATCCTTTAAGGGGCTTTCCGCCAACCGTAAGTTTGCTGATATTTTTACCTCCTCCTTTTTTGGTGATGGTAAATGTTTTACCGCTGCCAAGTTGCATTTCAACTTTGTCGAAAATAGGCACCGATACTATATATTCCGGGTCTGATGGTGAATAAGGGTATATGCCCATTGCATTAAATACATACCATCCGGTAAGCGAACCATAATCATCCATCCCGGCCAGCGCCAGTCTTTCGGGGCCCATGCCGTAGTAGTCTGACAATAGTTTGGTAAGAATGGCCTGCGACTTTTCGGGTTTGTTTACGAAATAATAAAGATAAGGATAGTTAAAGTCGGGCTGGTTACCCATGCAGAACTGCCCAAGGAAGCACGACAGGTTATCCTTTGCGTATCCGCCCCACGGAATAGTGAAAAGCGAGTCTAATTTAAGTTCAAAGTCTTTGGGGCTTTTGTGCAGGGCGATAAGTCCCTTAGTATCCTGTGGTACAAAGAACGATGCCTGCCAGGCGTTTGCTTCCCGGTACATGAATTCGTAGTAAGGATAATTAGGATCAAACGGGGTAACCCATTTTCCATCTGCCTGGCGGCCCCTCATAAACCCGGTTTGGGCATCAAATACGTTTTTGTAATTCTGGCTACGTTTCATCATAGTGCTGTACGTATCCTTATCGCCCAAAGCTTTAGCCACCTGTGCTACAGAGTAATCCGAATAAGCGAATTCAAGCGTTTTGGTAGTTCCGGCGCTGGCTACAGTTTCGGTTGTCGGGTTCGGGATATTTACTTCAGGGACATAGCCGAGTTTTAGATATTCGTCGTTATGGGGTCTTGGCACCCTTACGCCAATACCGGCAGGCGTATTTGCATTATTTAGCATGAGGTGGTATGCTTTCTTGATGTCGTAACCCCTTACGCCGCGCGCATAAGCACCAGCGATGTAAGATGAAGCGAAATCGCCATGGAACGAAGTAGACAGGAATCCGGAACGCTCGCCGGCAAGAATAAGCGATTTGATAACATTATTGCTGACATCAGGACGAAGCATACTAAGAACAACAAGTTGTGTGCGGAAAACATCCCATAATCCCGGGCCTTGATGTACTTCAAATCCGGGGATTGTATCCCTTGGTACAGATGCAGTTGTACCTGCGCCGAAACCTTGCCGCCTACCGCCACCACCAAGCGATATTTTACCATTAGCGTCGCTGGTAACACTTGGATACCAAAACTGCCTGTAAAGGCAAGAGTAGAACATTGTTTTTTGCTTCTTTGTTCCGCCGGTAACCTTGATCTTGCTCAGGATTTTTTCCCAAGTTTGATCTGCTTCCTGGTAAACCTGGTCGAAGGTTTTGTTTGCTATTTCTATATCGTAGTTAGATTTTGCACCATCAGGGCTAACGCTTGAAATAGCAATTTTAACCTCTAATGGTTTATCAGATTTTTCGAAACTGATAACGGGGATATCAATGTTACCGCTAAGCTTGCGCTGACCGCCTGCACCCTGGCCGCTACGCGGGATGTCGGGTTGGATGGGGTTACGTTTGTTAATGTCAATGCTTTTGATCTTATGGTTCAGCACTGCATAGAAATAGAGGTTACCCTGTTTCCCGGTGACGATGTAATCGCCAGCCTTGTTAAGTTCCCAGGTACTGCTGCCACCGCCTGAGTGTACAAGGTCGAACGCGAGTTTTTTATCCTGGCCGCCCAGGTAGGTATATTTATAGTACGCGGCCCGCTTGGTTGCTGTAAGTTCGGCTTTGATTTTGTAGCGATCCAACAGAACCCGGTAGTAGCCGGGATGGGCCGCTTCGTTTGCGTGGCTGTAGGGCGAAGCAAAATCATCAGCTGTGAAATTAGCGCCTTCTAAAGGCATAATGGGGATGTTAAGCTGCCCCCAATCTGTTCCGCTTGTTTGAGCAAAAGCTTTGATCGTACCCACTTCGTACTCATAGCCGCTGCCGCTGCCATAGGTAGTTACCGGAACTGCTTGTACCATGCCGAATGGAACGGTAGCCGCGGGCCCATCAAGTCCATTCCAGGTGCGCCACGGCGCAACATAACCAAGTTTAACAGGGTCAGTCAATACCGTTGTCCCAATTAGCGGGTTCACGTAATTTGTAAGGCGAATTTTGGCCTGACCGTAAGTGAGGGCAGGCAAGATGATCCCGGCCAAAATAAGACTTCTTATTTTTTTCATGATTGTTTTATTGGAATAAATTATACTGGTTTATAAGTTTTGGTAACTCTTTTGAAAGTTAAAAATAAAGGGTGAGTAATAAAATAGTAACAAGAATGCTACGCCACAACCATTCATAAACCCATTACTTGTTATCCCCTAATCTTATTATTAACCTGCTAAATGTTTTGATCTGCAATATCAGAGTTTTACATGGTTTTAGAAATGATATTTGGGCATTTCTACGCAATCGATATCGGAAAGGACGATGTGGAATTGTAAACAACAAAAGCCTCAAATATTTCGACTTGAGGCTTTTGACTTTCTGAGGTAGCAGTAGCAGGTCAAGTGTCGAAAAGGAAAATAGTATAAGTTATAATATGATTGTTTAATCAGGGGGGCTGGTTTAATTATAGCTAAAGCACCGATATATCACTGGTGTCAAAAATCACGATAGGCGTCAACGGTAACTTTTAAATATTCACTCCGGTAATGGTGGGGCTGTTTGCCTATAACCATTTTAAATTGTTTGTTAAAATTAGACAGCGTTTGAAAGCCGCATTCATAGCCTATTACTTCAATATTCATTTTTTCCTCTTTAAGTAATTTGCAGGCGTGTTCTATCCGGATCTCTTTCAAAAAGTCAGAGAAGGACTTATTTACCCGGGAACTAAAGTATCTGCTAAATGAAGTGGGGGTCATATTGGCGATTGCCGCCACGTGTGCTAAACTAATCTTGTTTTTAAAGTTATTCATCACATATTCATATACCTTATTCATCCTGTGGGTTTCGGCCTCTGTATTCAACGCTACCGAATGGTTATGGGTTATGATATGGCAATCATTGGATGAAGCAAGTAAATCCAATATTTTGAGCAATTGGATAATACTGCCCATGCCTTTAAGATCCAGCAGGGCTAACATCATTTTTATAGCCGCCCTTTTTGTTGCGCCTGTTATTTCTAAACCGCGTTCTGCATTTTTAAATAAACGAGACAAACTTTCCATCTCATCTTTTTGGTGTACCGTTTCTCCTAAAAAATGGTCGTGAAAATAAATTACAATTACCCCGGTTGTTAAAGTGCTTTTCTTTTCGAAATAGCTATTGTCACTTCGCCAAACGTGTGGTAGGTTTGGGCTGGTTAAAACCATATCGCCATGGGTAAAGCTTTTTACGTTATCGCCTACAAAACGGGTTCCCTCGCCTTCAATCACATAAGTTAGCTGGAACTCAGGATGCATGTGAAAGGTAGGATCAAAGTATGGCGCATGAATTTCTTTTATCACAAAAGATTTGGAATCAGGAATTCCGGATTTTGGAACAATGTGTTTCATAAACTCTTATTTTATCGCTTAAATTACACTTTTACTTTGATCTATGATATAATATAGTCATAATAAGGCAAAATGTAGTATGTTTTGCTGTTTAATATGATTTAATATTGTTCTACCAATTATTTATGAACCAATTTTTATCAATGAGAAAACTAGCTTATTGGCTTTTTATTGTATGCTTATTTTTGAATAGCTGCGCCGAAAAAAATTTATTAAAAACTAATCAATCTATCCAATCTGCTGCGGTTATTAAGCCGGCCAGAAGAGGTGAGGTTTTGTTTTTAGGAAACTTAAGTAAACATCATGATTCTAATAAATATGCCCCCTGGCTTGCTATTAAATTGTTTGAAAGCGGGATCAATCTTACCTATACTAATGATATAAATGACCTAAATACTGAGAATTTAAGCAAGTATGATGGGGTAATTATTTATGCAAATTACGAAACCATATCACCATCACAGGAAAGCGCGTTAAAGAACTTTGTCCAGAGCGGTAAAGGATTAGTTGCGTTACACTCAGCCGCAGGTTGTTTTAAAAATTCAGAATGGTACGTAAATGCTGTCGGCGGGCAATATAAGTCTGAAACAACAGGCAATTTCAGAGCAAAGATTATTAACTCAAAACACCCTATAATGAAGGGCCTTACCGAGTTTGAAACTAATGATGAGCAGTATGTACACCAGCGCTTAAACCCGGACATAACTGTATTGATAGAGCGTGTTAATGGGGCAAGCCATGAGCCTAATACTTGGGTAAGAAATGAAAATAAGGGCCGGGTTTTTTATACTGCTTATGGCCATAATGACACTACATGGACTAAACTTGGATTTTTAAATTTGGTAAGGAACGGGACGTTATGGGCTATTGGCGATGACGTTAAAGACCAGATTGCCAGGTTGAACATCCCCCAGGTAAGTATTTATCCTGATACTATTGCTAATTATACTGCCCGGCACCTGGTACCTAAAATGCAGGAGTCATTGAGCCCCGACCAGTCGAAAAAATTAATGCAGGTTCCGGTAGGCTTCGATATAAAATTATTTGCATCCGAACCTGATATTACTAACCCCATAGCAATGGCCTGGGATGAACGGGGCCGTTTATGGATAGTTGAATCAGTTGATTATCCAAATACTTTTTTGGAAACAGACGGAGCGGCAAATGATCGGATAAAGATATGTGAGGATACTGATGGCGATGGCAAGGCCGACAAGTTTACCATTTTCGCCGATAAACTTAATATACCAACCAGTTTAGTATTTGCAAATGGCGGTGTTATTGTTGCTATGGCACCTTACTTTGTTTTCTTAAAAGACACTAACGGCGATGATAAAGCAGACATCAGGGAAAATATTTTAAC
>JACMRC010000372.1 GCA_014376655.1 Mucilaginibacter sp.
CGGCAATGGCTTGATAAATATCTCGTCTCATTTTATTTGCAATTGATTGATTGCAAATATATATGCAATTAATCAGTTGCGCAAATTTATTTTCATTTTCTTTGAGATGGATTGAAATACACTGATTTTAACCTGCTTAGTTAAAATTAATTTTTACTTTTATGAACCAAGTTAAACCAGATACCATGCCTGTTTCCAATAAACTAAAAGCCATTGGCTATTTATTAATAGCGTCGGCTATAATTTTAAATGTTAATAACGCATCTGCCCAAAGCGGGGTTAACCTAAAAGGGTTTAATAAAACCAGCGGCGTGGTCGTAAAAGCCACAGGCTCTAAAATTGATTTGACCTGGCCCACTGGTACGGCCCAGCATGGCCGTGTTGTGTTGGATCTTGATAAGAGCAACCCTTTATTTAAAAGTATCCAGGCTACCAGCAAAGGTGCTTATAAAGAAGTAGCAGCCAACCTTAACCCCGAGTTTATTCTTACCATTGGCAAGCGCGACCTGATCTCGCAAAACGGCTGGAATATATTTTTCGACCGTGTACCGCTAAAGCCATTTAAAGCTTATAATGTGGAATTGGATAAACAAAGCGCGTCTGTTAAAACTGTAGGCTCGCGCACGGTGGTAACTATTAGCGAGTTAAAGGCAAGTACATTTAGCGGCAATATTGAGGTGACTTTTTATAATGGCAGTCCGCTGTTTAATGTGGCGGCTGTAATGTCAACGGGTGTAGATTCGACAGCTATTGTTTATGATGCCGGCATGGTGAGCAATAACCCCAACTGGAGCAAAATTGGCTGGGCCAAAACCAACGACGAGTTTAACAATGCCGCGTTTTCGGCAACCGATACCAGCAAAAACATTGCGGTAAAATATCGCACCATCATAGGGCAAACAGCAAACGGCAGCCTTGCTGTTTTTCCCGCACCTCACCAATATTTTTATCCGTTGGATGAAGCCTTTAACCTAAAATTTACCTGGTACGGTAATAATTATCGTAAAATGATCCCGGGCTATGGTATCGGTATACGCCAGGACCTGTATGGCGATCATCGTTATGTGCCATGGTTTAACGCGCCGCCGGGAACAAAGCAACGCATGAATTTTTTCTGCATGGTCAGCGTAGCCGATGGTGCAAGCGCTTTAGCGGACGTAAAGAAATTTACCCGCAATGATAAGTACGCGCCATTGCCGGGTTATAAAACCATGTCGAGCCATTTTCATAATGAGTACACTACATCTGTATTGTTAAAAGGCAAGCCGGTTGAGGATGAGCCGGAGTATGTACGGGTGTTTAAAAACATGGGGATTAACATTGTACACCTGGCCGAGTTTCATGGCGGCGGGCATCCTAAAGGGCCGGATGAATCCCGGCTAAAAGAACTATACACCCTATTTAAAGAATGCGAAAAAGAATCGCATGGCAACTTTCTGTTATTACCCGGTGAAGAACCTAACGAGTTTTTTGGCGGCCATTGGCTGGAGTTTTTTCCTAAGCCTGTTTACTGGATCATGTCGCGCAAAGAGGGTGTGCCATTTGTGACCGATGACGCGCGTTATGGCAAAGTATATCATATCCGCGATAAAGACGATATGCTGAAATTGCTGGAAACAGAGAACGGCCTGGCCTGGATCGCCCATGCCCGTACCAAAGGCTCGACCGGCTATCCTGACAAGTATAAAGATGAAGCGTTTTATAAATCAGACCATTTTAACGGCGCGGCCTGGAAAAATATTCCCGGCGACTTATCAACCGAAAGAATGGGCCGCAGGATCTTTGAGCTGATGGACGATATGAACAACTGGGGTTTGAAGAAAAAGGTACTGGCCGAGTCGGATATATTTACCATAACGCTGGAAAATGAAATGTACGCCCACGTAAATGTTAACTACCTTAAACTGGATAAACTGCCCGAGTTTAAAAATGACTGGCAGCCTATATTGGATGTGTTAAAAGGCGGCAATTTCTTTGCGACAAGTGGCGAGGTTTTACTGCCAACTTTTAAAGTTAACGGTGCCGAAGCAGGATCGACCATAAAAGTAAAGGACCCGGCCAAGGCAATTGTTGATTTCTCTGTTAAATGGACCTACCCGCTAAACTTTGCCGAGATTATAACCGGCGATGGCAAAAGCGTTTATCACCAACGCATCAACCTAAACAATACTACCGCTTTTGGCGATAAAAGTTTACACGTACCGGTAAACTTAAAGGGTAAAAAATGGATTCGCCTGGAGGTTTGGGATGCCGCGGTTAATGGGGCGTTTACGCAAACGGTTTGGTTGGATTAAATAGGTTTGGTATATTAGGTCAACCAATAAGCTTATCATGAAAAAATCTACCCTTTTATTGTTAATCCTGTTTAGTGCTGCAATTGCCAATGCGCAATCAGCTGCCGATAGTACTTTGCAAAAGTTTTTAACCGTACTTGATGAAAACGGCATGATATTTAAAAAGCCGGAGGGTACAATACAAATCCCGATTGTTAAAAACATGCAAATGCACTATGAGTTTGCGGTCAAATATCCTGATAAGCCGTTAGAGATAAGGTATGCCATCTCATCGCTAAAAGAGAGAGTTGATGAATATAACGAGTGGAAAAAGAACCCAAAACCAGGCGAAACGCGAGTTGACCCCAATACTTTGGCTAAAAGCATGGCTTATGTAGTTTCGTTAAATGTTGGTGGTGGTTCAATGGATCCGTCTATTGGTTTTAGCGCTTTCCCTCCTCAAGATGTAAAAGCTGAATTTGGGGCGGACTGGGGCGGGACATCTATCATACCGGTTAAAAACACATCATTCGGCACCGACTACAAATGGTGCCTGATGCTGGTACTTCATAAGAATAGCGTAGCAGACTCGTATGTGTTTTATTTAACAGATACCCGCGAACATTTAAATAACTTGCTTAAAGATGATGCCGCTATGGTGTCGTTTTACGCGCTAAGGTTTAAAAATTAGTGATAATATTACCTAAAAATAGATTATAAAAATGAAGCGCTTTGTTATCACCATCTTATTAATGCTGACTGGCAATTTACTTGTTTCGGCAAAAAACTGGTACGTGTCGGGTATGGGCAATGACGTTAATGATGGTAAAACAGCAGCCAGCGCTTTTAGGAACCTGCAAAAAGCAGAAAGTGTAGTGCAGCCCGGTGATGTAGTTTGGGTAGGGAATGGGATATACACTAACACAGATAAGGTTAGCGCGGTGCTTTCTATAACCCGGCCCGGCAAACCGGGTGCATGGATAAACTGGAAAGCAATGCCGGGCCAGCATCCACAAATAAAACCTACCGGCTGGGCAGGTATAAGTATCACAACCTCCTATCAAATAATAGATGGCCTTGCCGTTACTGGCGCTAATGATGCTATTGTATTGCTGGATGCGCAGGAAGATGCAAAGAAAAGCACCCCTAATCCATATTTTAACACCAATGGC
>JACMRC010000373.1 GCA_014376655.1 Mucilaginibacter sp.
CGCATTGCAAATAAAGTTTGCCTACGCCATTACCTGCCATAAAGCACAGGGCGGCCAATGGGATGCCGTTTTTGTAGACCAGGGTTATTTAACCGACGAAATGGTAAACACGGACTTTTTGCGCTGGTTTTACACCGCCTGCACCCGTGCCACTAAAGAATTATTCCTGGTGAATTTTAACGATAAGTTTTATGGCGAGCCGATTGAAAGGCCGTTTTAAGCACTAACGGGTAACTGAATAAGGAAGGTGGTTCCTTTACCTTCAACACTACTCACGCTGATCTTTCCTTTGTGACTCTCTATGATCTGCTTAACAATACTCAACCCTAAACCGGTAGATTTCTCGCCTTTCAAACCGGTACGACCAGCTTTACTAAAACGTTCAAAAATATGCGGGATCATATCCTGCGGGATACCTAAGCCATGGTCTTTAACTTCTATAGTTATTATGTCGCCTTTAAGATTAAGGTGCAATTCAACATTATCTGTTTCTTTCGAGAATTTAAGCGCGTTGCTTATCAGGTTATCCAAAACCCTCGTAAACTTTTCTTTACTTAACTGCGCGTGTAATGGATTAACCGAACTAACCAATAATATGGTAATTGGGTTTTGGATCTTCCAGGCATCAATAATGCTTTTCAGGTATTGGTTTAACTCTATCTTTTGTGTTTCAATAACGTTAATATTCTCGTTTTTGGCAGCTTCTAACAGGTCATCCAAAATACCGCGTGCTTTACTACACGATTCTTTGATCATATCCACGTTGTCCTGTGTATCAGCGTCAAGCTCTTCCAACTCCATCATCATCGCAATCGACTCAACAGCGCCTATGGGGTTACGCAAATCGTGCGCTACCATACCCAGTACCTGGTTTTTAAATTCGCCGGCTTTCTCAATCTCGATATTCTTGCTGCGAATCTCTAAGATCTGCTGATAATAGCTGGCTTTGTAGGAGAAGAAGTACCGGGATATTAAATAGAAGCCTGATAATAAAACAACCGAGATCAACTGGTCATACAACATACTTGTAGCATCGGCATGCGCATAAAGCAGCAGCGCCGTAAAAGCCGCACCGGTAAATATCATTAGTATAATTACCTCGTCATATTCAAAAACGCACATTACGCTGATAACGCAAAGGGCAATAAGGTAGATGGTAAGTGCATTTCGCGGATCAGAAGTGGCTATAAAAGCCGAATACATACCACTTAGTATAATGTACAGGGCAAACATAAAAACAAACAATATCATGCCTGCACTAGCTTTCTTTGTTCTTCCTATTAGTTTAATAAACGAATAGGCTCCCAAATAAAACAATGGCGTAACTATAAGGTAAAGCCAGTTAGTAAAATCAAATTCGGGGAAGTTTTGCGCTTTGGTAATACTGATGGGTAATACCATTACCAATATCCGCAATACCAGGTTTATCGAAAAAAATATAGCTGCGCAGTTACGTATGGCCACCAAATTCTGCAATGTGTAGTAATTGCGGAATGCTGTGCGGTATTTACCGGATAAGCTTTTAAAATAATGGGTATCCAACGTATTAATTAATGGGTTCTCCAAAAATATCAAAAATAGTGGATTGATTTATGCCTGAGATCATTTTTTTACTGCTCATTAATCAACTTTAATCAAATTAATTGGCTGTAAATTAGCCAGATCAAATTAAAATCAGCTGACAAAAAGACATATCTATTGATTTTAAAATGACATTATTTCACAAATTAAGTTATGGCAAGTGTTTTGATTAACAGTAAACATGAATTTTAACAATTTTACCATAAAGGCCCAGGAAGCTGTACAAAAAGCTTCAGAGATTACAACCGGTAATCAGCAGCAGGCTATTGAGCCTGCTCACCTGCTAAAAGGTCTATTATTGGTTGACGAGAATGTTATATCCTTTTTATTAAAAAAATTAAACGTAAACCTTAACCGTTTACATGATATTTTGGACGAGCAGATCGCTTCGTTCCCGAAAGTTAGCGGCAGTAATGTTTACTTTTCGTCAAACTCCAACGCCGTGCTGCAAAAAGCAACCGGCTACTTAAAAGAGTTTAAAGATGAGTTTGTATCCGTCGAACATATCCTGTTAGGTATTTTAAGCGTAAGCGATAAAACCAGCACCGCGCTTAAAGATTTCGGTGTAAACGAAAAGGATCTTAAAAAAGCCATCATAGCATTACGTGGCGATAATAAAGTAACCGACCAAAATGCGGAGGCTCAGTATAACGCGCTAAACAAATATGCCCGTAACTTAAACGAGTATGCCGAATCAGGCAAGCTTGACCCGGTTATTGGCCGTGATGACGAGATCCGCCGCACGATACAGATCTTATCTCGCCGTACAAAAAACAACCCTATATTGGTTGGTGAACCAGGCGTAGGTAAAACCGCGATTGCCGAAGGTATTGCGTTCCGTATTATTAAGGGTGATGTGCCCGAGAGCTTGAAAAGCAAAACTGTTTTCTCGTTAGATATGGGTGCCCTTATTGCCGGGGCTAAATACAAAGGAGAATTTGAAGAGCGCTTGAAAGCAGTAATTAAAGAAGTTACCCAAGCCGATGGCGAGATCGTATTATTTATTGACGAGATCCACACCCTTGTAGGTGCTGGCGGCGGCGAAGGTGCTATGGACGCAGCAAATATTTTAAA
>JACMRC010000045.1 GCA_014376655.1 Mucilaginibacter sp.
CTTAAGTGTACTTTTTTACCATTTTCGGCTTCAACATCGGTACTGAAACCTAAGTGGTACTTAACGTCGCCACCTGCGGTTGAATCCTCATCATAATTTTTACCTTCAAACTCAGAGAAGATCTCTTTGTAGGTTTTTTTCATGATGTTGGCCAGCACGTTTAAACGCCCGCGGTGTGCCATACCAATGGTAAACTCTTCAATGCCCAGTGTTGCTCCTTTTTGGATAACAGAATCCATTGCAGGGATCAAAGCCTCGGCACCTTCTAACGAAAAACGTTTTTGCCCCAGGAACTTTGTACCCAGGAAGTTTTCGAAAATAACAGCCTCGCTAACTTTACGCAGCATCAATTTTTTTTCATCTGCCGAAAAATTGGGTTTGTTGCGCTGGCTTTCCATACGGTCCTGGAACCATTTAAGCTTTATAGGGTTGCGGATGTAATGATACTCTGTACCAATTGTACCGCAATAGGTTTCTTCAAGCATATCCACAATATCACGCAGTTTTGATGGGCCCATGCCCACTTCAACTCCCGCGTTAAATACGGTGTCCAGATCGCTTTTTGCTAAACCAAAAGTTTCAAGCTCTTTACCCGGGAAATAGTGCCGACGCTCGCGCACAGGGTTAGTTTTTGCAAACAGGTGCCCGCGCCCGCGGTACCCGTCGATCATGTTTAAAACATTGATCTCTTTTAAAAAATGCTGAGGTGTTTCGGCACTAACTATAGGTGCCTGCGCTCCGCGCCCGAAATCAAACCCTTCGAAAAATTTTTGCCAGCCAAACTCAACCGATTCAGGGTCTTGTTTATAGGCTTCGTATAAAGAATCAATAAAAGCGGCGTTGTTGCTATTTATATAATTGAGGCTATCCATTGTAAACCAACTTTAGAATTGTGCAAAGCTAAGCATAACGTATTATAAACTTTTAATTTAATTGTAAATCATTTACTACGTTTTCCACAAAAAAGTGGATAAATAAGCTAATAACCCACATTATTGTTTAGCAGGTGGAAAACTTAGCCCGATAAACTATTAATGTAATATTCTGTGCACGAAACTGCGCAAATAGTCGAAGCCTTCAAAAGCCAGGGCCAGGAGGCCTATAATGATGGTATATTGTTCGAAGGAGTTCATATATCAAATATATAACGTTAAAACGCAGATTGTATCAATTTATTATAATTTTTTTAGGCGTAATTACACCAATATAGCAACCTCAGAAGAAAATAGTTCAATAAAATAATCCTCATCAAAACTTATATAATAGTAACCTTTTCCCGTTTCTGAATATTCCTTTAGATTGCCATCAATTTCAAATCTTCCACGATAAAAGGTATCGAGGGTAATTTTGTCTAATGACCCCTGTTGTAACGGTAGGCTCATTTTGATCAACTCTGCTTCTTTAAATTTAATAACTACCTTTTTATATAACCTATCGGGATTTGAGCTATCAAAGCAAATACGAACAATTCGTCCTAAGTAACTAACTTTTGTACAATAATAATCGTTATGAAAATCGAGATAATCTGTCCCTATCTTGATATCTACAAGAGACTTAAACAATTCTGAATGAGTTAAATCCGTCTTTAGCATATTGAAAGGTATCACATTCTGTGACAGGTATTATACAGCAATCGGTTGACCTGCTTCCACAGGCAACCAAGTACTTATAAACTCGCTGTTAGTATCAAGTTCGCCTGCTTGTTTGGCCAAATTAAAATACTTGTTATCGCGCGGGTCATGGCCCAGGCCAGCTACAAATGCCCAATTACCCCAGTTACTGGCAGGCGAATAATCTATTAGTTTCTCTTCGAAATAAGCGGCCCCTTTTTTCCAATACACTTCCAAATCGCGCACCAAATAACCAGCCACCATTTGTCGGCTAAAGTTACTGATATAGCCGGTGACATTTAATTTATGCATACTGGCATCAATGAAGGGGATACCAGTATTGCCGGTTTTCCATTTTTCAAAAAGCGCTTGTTTTTCGGCTGATGTATTTTCCGCTTGTTCATCGGTAGTAAAGTATTGTTTACCGTGCTTTTTAAACATGAACCTAAAGTAGTCGCGCCATAGTAATTCAAGCTCAAGCATGTGGGTATTATGTACATTGTTAGCCTGCTCGTGCTTAACAACGGCCCAATACACCTGGCGCATAGATATACAACCCAATGCCAACCATGGCGATAGTTTTGAAGAACGATCAACCGTTGCGCCGTTGCGACCTTTGGTTGGTGCTATTTGGTTATTGTTGGTAAAGTATTCTTCTAAGCGTAACAACCCTTCTGTTTCGCCACCCTTAAACTTTAAGCGCGTGCGTGGGTCATCAACAGGTTCGTCTAATCCCAATTGGGTTAATGTCGGCAGTTCGCCGGCATTAGTTATTATAGGAGTTATTATACTTTCCGGAGTGCCAATACAGGGCCGCACATTACTATCACGCTCTACTTTTTTCTTGAAGATGGCAAAGCTATCCGGGATATCCTTTATCGGGAAAGGTAGGTCCTCTTTATGATATAAAGTATGTCCTATAAAATGCTTAAGATTGAGCTTTAAGTTCCAAAGGGCAGTTTCTACCTGCTCAGATATTGCTGTTTCTTCGTAAGCTACTTCCCGGTGATGGTATACCTCGTTTACAGCATATTGTTCTGCCAGTTGTGGTAACACTTCGGCAGGGTTACCTATGCGGATAATTAA
>JACMRC010000374.1 GCA_014376655.1 Mucilaginibacter sp.
GCGCATCATGGTTGTTACGTTTCTTACGCATTTCAGCTTCCCAAATAAAAATAAATCTGCATTTTTACGGTATGTCATCTGCTACTATTCGTCAATACACCATATTGTTATTTATTACACTTGCGTGCACCTCCTGTAAATTTGAAGACCCTATAAAAAACAAGAGTTCTTTTAATGCTATAAAGCGAATTAGATACACAGAGGTACGCCGCAGTTTTGATTCGGGGTTAATATTTAACAAAGACGGCTACCAACTGGCACCGATCTGGAAGCTGATGTTTTTCTCGGACAAATGGGTAAGTGTTTATAGCCCTGATAAGGATAAGTTCCTGACTTTTGCTGTTACGTTAGATCATGATTCTATTTTTAATATATCAGGAACCTGGCTAAAGGCTAATAAAATAACTAAAGACAGTTTAAGGTTCCAAGTATTGAAGGTTGAGGGTAAGACAGTGTACTACGTAAAATCAAACGTGTACATGACTTTGTATGCTGACAACTATATCAAAAATATATTACATAAAACTGCCGGGGACGTAAAGAAACCCTTAAAGCGGGATAGCCAATATGTTTACAAACGTGTTGCCGAAATAAATGCCAAAGCCGATAGTTTTTTTGCGGCGCGTAAACCGGTTCAATTTATTAGTAAAAGCCCATTGGCTACTATTGAAAAGAAAGGGATTAAGGCTGACGTGATGAACAAATGGGATACGTCCGACGAATATATGTTCCCGGAGTATAACATCATTATTAAAAAGGCTTACGAAGATTTTTCCTATTCGTTTTGGGCTACGGTTGATGCGCAGGGTGGTATTCATTACCAAAAGTCGATGACGTATGTGTTCCCCGAATTTGTAAAGTCGACAGATCATACTATTAGGGCACTTATAGATGGCTATTTAAAAGCCTATTTCCAGGTTGTTCCCGGTACTACTTTAGGTATCCCGCACAATAGCGCTATTGTTATTAATATAAGGGGTGAAAAAAAGTAACCTAAATTTAATGCAGATATAAAACCATCATCTTATAAAAAACATAGCTTTACTTAATTAACCACTTAAATTAAAAAGCCATGAGTACACAAGAAGTTGCCGAAAAATTAGTGCAGTATTGCCGCGAAGGCAAAAATGTTGACGCTATTAATGAGCTTTATGCCGATAATATTGTTAGTAAGGAAATGGAAGGCGTTCCTAATAATGTTACTACAGGTAAAGCTAACGTATTGGCAAAAACCATAGATTGGTATAATAGCGTTGAAGAAATACACAGCGGTGTTATATCTGATCCTTTAGTTGCAGGTAACCATTTCACTGTAACTATGGATATGGATGTAACTTATAAAAAAAGTGGCCGTATGCCTATGAGTGAGATTGCTGTTTTTGAAGTTAAAGACGGTAAAATTGTTGCAGATCAGTTTTACTATAATATTGGGTAATTTATGTAGATACACCCCGATATATCGGGGTGTATCTACATAAATATCTTTTACTATTTCTTAACGGCAGGTTTTGCAACTGGTTTAGCTGGAGTAGTTTTAATAGGAGCGGTTTCTACAGCTACTGCTGGTGTTTTTGCAACACTTACCGGAGCGGGCTTTTTAACAGCAGTTTTAACAGGTTTCTCGTTGGTTAGTTTAGCTAATTTCTTGGCTAAATTTTTGGCTGCTTTCTCTATAGATTTTTCAGCCTTCTTTAAGCCCGGGCCAATTTCGCCAACCAATGCTTTTATCTGTGTGCCAATTTTATCGCTTAGATCTTTCCTTATAGCATTCTTAGCTTTTTTTGCTATGGCGTTGGATTTGTTTTTTTTCATAGTTGAGTATCTTGACAATCAATAAGGTTGTGAATTTTAGTTTTTTGCAAAGTTAGGTTAATGCAATGTATGTTTAATATTATGTTTATGTTAACAATGCTGGGTAATGTTAAGTGTTTTATAATTATATTATTGACATTCAGTTGGTTGAAAAACTAAAAGTTTACCACCATTCCAACTTTCTGCCCATCAAAGGTTATCGGGTTCTTAACCAGAAAACGGCGTAGTTTATTACCCGTCCTATGCTCGGATGCATACATAGTAGCATCAAACAATAACAAAAAAACGCCCTGTAATATCACCGCCGAGCCATATCCCCGGTTTTGATCAGAATTATTGATATCTCCCCGGTGTTTAAGATAAAAACCGGCACCTATGTAAGCAAAATCAAGCGCGCCGTTTACCAGGAAAAGTTTTTCTAATTTATGTTGTTCTTCTAAACTTTCCCGGGCTGTGTAAGTATGGTCTCTATCCTTTATTGTAGCTGTATATCCTAATAAGGCTACACCCAGGTTAGCCACGTTCCAAATGGTATTCATTTGGTGAAAGTATTTGGTTGTGGCGTTGGTGCTTGCCCAGCCAATGCCACCAACAACTATGTTAGCCGTTGCCCAACCTCCCAGCACTTGCATCCCTGTGTTTTTGATGCGGTTACGATTAAAGTTTAACGTTTGTAAACTATCTTGTGCCAGGCAATCAATGCTGATAAGTAGTAAAAATAAAGCAAAGATTTTTTTCATGTGATACATAGTAAACCTTTATCGGCTGCCTTTGTTTTGTCATTACAAGTTAAACAAATAAACCAACCAAATAAAATTTGGTTGCAAAATCTACAATGGCAGATTATTTGATTATTTTTGTGGTCTGAAATTAACTGTCTCAGAATTTATAATCGCTAAGCTAATACTAATCCTGCATGGGATTGTTGTTGGTTATTTATTTATCTCATAAAGTAATATTACAAAAATGACAATTGGCGTTCCGAAGGAAATTAAAAACAACGAAAACAGAGTAGCTCTTACTCCGGCTGGTGCAGAGGCATTAGTACACGCAGGCCACAAAGTATTTGTGCAAAAAACAGCAGGCGAAGGCTCGGCTTTTACAGATGCAAACTATATTAAAGCAGGGGCAACATTGGTTGATACCGCTGCCGAAGCGTGGAGTTTTGAAATGGTGATGAAAGTTAAAGAACCTATTGAAAGCGAATTTCAATATTTCCGCAGTGATTTGATCCTGTTTACTTATCTGCACTTAGCAGCCGAAGCAAAATTAACAGCTGCGTTAGTAGAGAAAAAAGTTACAGCCATAGCTTACGAAACCATCCAGTTACCAAACGGAGCATTGCCATTGTTAACACCAATGAGTGAGGTTGCCGGCCGTATGGCTGTACAGGTAGGCGCAAGCTTTTTAGAGAAACCAAACGGCGGTAAAGGTGTACTATTGAGTGGTGTGCCGGGAACGCGTCGTGGCAGGGTTACTATTATTGGTGGTGGTGTTGCAGGTACAAATGCTGCAAAAATTGCTATTGGTTTAGGTGCCGATGTTACTATTATTGATAATAATTTAGACAGGCTACGCCAGTTAGATGATATTTTTGGTTACCAGATCTCAACTTTAGCATCAAACTCAAGTAATATTGCCAAGTGTGTTAAAAACTCGGATTTGGTTATAGGTGCGGTATTAATTCCGGGTGCTAAATCACCTAAACTGGTTACCGAAGCCATGATAGTTACCATGGAGCCGGGATCGGTTATTGTAGATATTGCCATTGACCAGGGTGGTATGTTTGAAACTGCTGACCATGCTACAACGCATGATAACCCTGTTTATGTAAAACACAATGTATTACATTACTCGGTAGGTAATATGCCGGGCGCTGTACCAAATACGTCAACTATAGCGTTAACAAATGCAACATTGGGTTATGCTTTGCAAATAGCTAATAAAGGATATAACAAAGCATTCGCTACTAACCCTGCATTGTTAAAAGGGTTAAATACCTATAACGGTACGGTAACTTATAAAGCCGTTGCTGACGTTCATAACTACCCTTTTGTTGAGGCTACTTTTAAGTAAGATTTAGAAATATCATAAATATCAAGCCGGGCCGTTAAGCCCGGCTTTTTTGTTACTGCACAAAATGAA
>JACMRC010000375.1 GCA_014376655.1 Mucilaginibacter sp.
GTCTCTTTTAAGTGTAGCCCGCAAACTCTTTCCGGCAACGTCGGCAGCAACTACTACCGAGTCGCCGTAGTATTTACCGGTATGTAAAACGGTGTACTTGCCAGCCTTAACGGTAAAGGCAAATTCGTTTCCTGATAAAACACCGTCGGCAATAGGCAAATCACCATCCGGCGATTGTACAGTGCCCGATAACTTTTCGCCATCAACTTTAAAGTTGTAAACCAGGTTAAGCTCGTCTTCGGCATTAATTTTTACCGAGCCGCTCCATTTGCCGTTAAGGCCGGTTATTGCTGCAAAGCATACAACAAAACTACATAATACTAACAGGGTGGTTGTTAAGATTCTTGTTTTCATGATCTTGGGTAGTTTTATTTAAAGGTACTTTGCCCTTGTAAATAAAAAATTACCTCCCCGTTAAATGAATAACAAGTTAAGTTTAACTTATCTGTTAATATTAAATTTAGATTGCCCTAATGCTAATTATTTCTTGTCTGCTACTCTTTTAAGGGTCGACTTTAATCTTTGGCCCGCAAGATCAGCTATCATCGTAACCGAATCGCCATCAGCATAAAATTTGCCAACGCTTGGTACAGCACTGCCGTTAACGTCAACTTTAAATGTAAAGTCGGCTCCTTTTACTTTGCCGTCATAGATCTCTAATTCTTCCTGCGGAGTTATTATTGAGCCGGTTAGTTTTTCGCCGTCAACTTTTAAAACATAAGTAAGCGGAACGTTGCTGCCATCGCTCATTTTAATAGTGCCTTTCCATTTGCCTGATAACTCGGCAATAGCAGCAAAACAAACAAATACGGTGCATAACAATAATAATGTTGTGGTTATTTTTCTTTTCATGATGTTGATATATTGGATGTAGTATTACTTGTCGGACCGGATAAGTTTAATGTGATTTTTTCGGCCGTTAAAATCAGAAGTTATAACGGTCGAGTCGCCATAATATTTACCTGTGTTAGGTATTACATTGTCATTTATAGCAATGTTAAATGTAAACAGGTCGCCTTTAACTTTGCCCTCGGTTATAGGTAGCTCGCCGCGTTCTGATATTATAGAGCCGGTTAATTTTTCGCCATCAACTTTAAAAACATAAGTAAGCGGCAACTCGTTGCCATCGCCCATTTTTAAAACGCCTTTCCATTTGCCGGTTAATTCGGCAATAGCAGCAAAACAAACAAATACAGTACATAGCAATACTGCTGTAATGGTAATTTTTCTTTTCATCATCTTGGTTTATATATCCTAAAAATAGAATTTTTATTTCGATAAAAAAGAAATGCTGAATTTTTAAGGAACCCTGTAATAGTAAATAGGCGAGAATACGCCTTCGCTTGTGGTATAATAGCCTTTGCCGTCTGCGGTGAAACCTATGGCCTCGCCTTGTTTTTCCTGTTGATAGTTTGGCTCTTCGGGTTTGCGTTGCAAGGTTTTCCAGATAGGTTCTGCATTGTCGCGTTTCCAGTAATAAACCTTTTCGTAGCTTTTTACCAGTATTTGTTTACCGTCTTTAGAGATATCGGCAGCCGTGATCCATTTAAACGGCTTAAAGCCTTTAAAAAATAATTTGGTACGATAAGTCATCGTTACCGTATCATTGGCTTTAAAAGCCAGCGGGGCCGTATAAACTCTAACCGTATCACTTCTTTTTGAAATGATGTAGATCAGTTTTTGCTGTGGATCTATCATCATGGCTTCCGCATCCTTCGGCCCATCCGGATATTTAAGATGAAGCGGGGTTGCAGCTGCGTTAACGTTGGTGTCTTTTAATAAAGAAGCTTGTTCGGCAATTCTATATATAGTAATATGTTTTCGCGCGGCACCGTTATCACCGATGTCAGCAATATAAATATAGCTTTTCTTAACATCAGGGCCGGGGCCAACAGCTATATCTTCGCAGTCAAAAACACCTTGCCTGGCTGTAGGGGTGCCTTTATAATAGATAGTCGATAATAATTTCCCTTCGGGAGATATGGCAAAAAAGCGACTGGTATCGCCACTGTCATTATGCACATAATAAGTGTCTTTAGCTATGCCCGAGGCTGCAATGCCCGATATCTCATCCATCCGTTTATCCTGCAAAGTGCCGGATACCACACTTTGATGAACGATATATTTATGCCTGGCGTATGCCCCTAAAAACAAAAGGAATATGATGGGGATTAATATGTTAGCTTTTTTAGCGCTGCTCATTTAAGGGGATGCGATTTTTTGCAAAGGTACTTAAATACAATAACGTAGTAAAGATGTAATTATTGGGATTTGTTTCCTTCTCGTACCTTTTTAATCCTCTCCAGTTCTATAACATCGATTTGATCTTTAGGTCGATTGACTGCTTTTTTATTAAGGATGAGTTGGTTTATATGCAGAAAAGGAATTTTAATTCCGTTCAAATAGGCAATTGATGCTTTATTAAGGCATTCTTGAAAATTCAGGCCATCCAACCCTTTCATTTCTGTCATGATGTCCAATTCTATACCGCCAACATTCAACGACGACCACCCGGGTATAAACTGCATGGTTTCAATTGCCGGAAGATCTCCATAGTTCAAATCATTAAAAACAGATCTAAGGTTTTTCCTGTTAGGGATTGTGTCCTCAAGCCATATATCAAGGTCATTTGTGGTACGCTCAAAGCCGTTGAAATAAGTTGCGAAGCCTCCAACCATTATATAACTGACACTATGTTTGCTCAGACAAGCCCAAAAACTAAGTAATTCCTCGTCAAAAACATCCATAGGGATTTATTTATGGGTCACTTTAGCCAGTTTATACATATTATTAGTACGGAGCATTTTAGTGAAGGAAAGAAATTTCTCCATATCAGACCGATTGATTTTTCTCAGTAACCGCTCATCCTCAGATTCGTTTATTACAACGATCTGTTTTAATTTGCCGGAAGATTCATTTTCGGATAATGACATTGTGCCTTTATTTTAATGCAAGATAAGAAAATACTTTAGGGTAATAATAAAGGCCCCTTGCGAAGCCTTCATTTTATATGTTGTTATACACTCATTTCCGCATCAGGTTTTGAAACGTCGGTTAAGGCAACCTTGCCGCGTTCTTTCCTTAATATGCGGTTGAATAATGAAATCTCCTTATCAAACAAAAAGCGGAAGAATAATTTGGTCCACGATTTATGATAGTATAAAGTTTCGTAATGCTCTGGGGCGGTTTTCTTTATCTCAGGCAATTAATTCCATGGGATAGAAGGGAAATCATGATGCTCATTATGGAAGCCTACGTTAAAGGCCAC
>JACMRC010000376.1 GCA_014376655.1 Mucilaginibacter sp.
ACATTGCTTAAGCCGTTAGCTACCGCGTCGCAAATAAAATCAAAATGCCTTGTTTCTCCTTGTATAACGCAACCCAGGCAAATTATTGCATCAAACTTACCGCTTTTTAAAAGTAAATCGGCACCCGATGTTAGTTCAAAACTGCCGGGCACAGCATAAGTTTGGATATTGTTGGCAGCGGCACCATGTGCTAAAAGGCTTTTGTAAGCACCTTCATATAAAGCACCGGTTATCTCGGTATTCCACTCGGCAACCACAATGCCAAAACTATATGGCGCAGCCGAAGGTATTGCTATCCCCGAAAAGTCTGATAAGTTTTTAAGCTGGGTGGCCATGGTGGGTAGTTATTGAAGATTGAAGATTAAAGATTGGTTGCCTATCGCTACCACTAATCTTTAATCTTCAATCACTAATCTTTTAAAGCTTCGCTTCAACACGAGCAATGTACTCGTCAATGCTTTGCGCTTCGGTGCTTGTTGGGTAATCGTTTTTGATTGATTTGTAAGCATCAGCAGCAGCTTTGCTGTCGTTTTGCGCTTCGTAAACCAAACCTAACTTCTTTAAATATAAAGGCGATAAAAAGGTATTACTTGCTTTATCAACTGCTTTTTTAAAGTATGATGCGGCATTGCTGTAGTCTTTTAATTCAACATAAGCATCGCCTGTGCTGCCATAAGCTTCAGCGGCAACCATTGCGTCGTCGCCACGGTAGTTGTTCAGGTTCTCTATAGCTTTACGGTATTCGCCTTTATTTAAATAAGCTACACCTAAGTAAAAACAAGCCAGGTTTGCAGATTTTGTATTGCTGTACTCGGTAACTATTTTTTCAAATCCCGGGTAACCGGCATCGCCTTTAATAGCTTTATCCCAATCTTTCTTTGCCCAAAACTCTTGAGCAACGGCCATTTGGTCTGCAGCTTTAGCTTCTCTTGGCGCTAAATATAATTTTTGGTAAAGCACATAAACCAATATCATGGCAACTATAGCCGAAGCTATAAATATTAAGCTTTTTTGATTTTCGCGTGTAAACTTACTTACCTGTGTAAGGTTGTCGTTCTTTGCCTGTACAGTAGTAGCTTCGGGTGTCTTTGACATTTCTATTCTAAATTAAAGGCTGCAAAACTACACTTTTTATAAAGTTTTAACAACAGGTTTTTTTACTAATAAATGACACCGGTTTTTTTAATGTGTGATAAGCCTAAAAAGCATTGGTGTAATTGCTAAATTTGGCGCATCCTTATGTATCTAAAACAGCTATCAGTAATTAATTTTAAGAACTACGAAGAAGCCGAACTATCTTTTAGCGAAGGGGTAAACGCTTTTTTAGGCGATAATGGCGCAGGCAAAACTAATTTGCTTGATGCCATACATTACCTGTCGTTATGTAAAAGTTATTTTAACCCTATTGATAGCCAACAAATAAAACAGGGGACCGATTTTTTTATCATCACCGGTCAATTTAATAAGAACGAGCAGCACGAAGCCGTGGCCTGTTCTGTAAAGCGCAACCAAAAAAAGCAGTTTAAGCGTAATAAAAAAGATTATCAGCGCCTGGCAGACCATATTGGCCTGCTGCCCTTAGTGATGGTATCGCCTTATGATATCAGTATTATTATTGAGGGTAGCGAAGAACGGCGCAAGTTTATTGATAATGTAATATCGCAAACCGATAACCATTATCTTGATGAGCTGATAACGTATAATAAAGTATTAACAAACCGCAACGCGCTTTTAAAGCTCATTGCCGATACGGGGCGATATGACCCCAGTTTGCTGGAAGTATTGGACGAACAATTAATCGTATCGGGCAACCGCATATTTAATAAGCGTCGCGCCTTTATGGAGACCTTTACTGCCATATTTAATAAGCACTATCAATTTTTAAGCGATAATGCCGAACAGGTGGAGTTTATATATGAGTCGCAACTATTAAATGACGATTTTGCCGCACTGCTTAAAAAAAGTATGGAGAAGGACCGCGTGCTGGAGCGTACCACAATGGGTATACATAAAGATGAGCTGCAGTTTACTATACATGGCATGCCTATGAAAAAGTTTGGATCGCAGGGGCAGCAAAAATCTTTTTTAATTGCGCTTAAGCTGGCGCAGTATAGTTTTCTTGATCAGCAAAAGGGCTTTAAGCCATTGTTGTTATTAGATGATATTTTTGATAAGCTGGATGATAAGCGCGTTACCAAGCTGATGCAAATGGTATCAAATAATGATTTTGGGCAAGTGTTTATTACGGATACCAGCGATGCGCGGGTACGAAATATTTTTGACGGTATGAATGTTCCTATCCGTATATTTAAAGTAAAAGAGGGAGCAATAGATGCGTAGAACAAATGATAAATCGCTTAAAGAGGCGATAGCGCAAATGATGCAGGTTTATAAAATTAAGCGAAAGTTTGATGAAACAGGCATTTTGGCGCAATGGCCTGAGCTGGTGGGCAAATCTGTAGCTAACCGTACTAAGGAATTATTTATACACGATAAGAAACTTTTTCTACGTATTGAGTCATCGGTAATAAAAAACGAACTTAAAATGATGCGCTCGCAGATAATCGAGAAAATTAATAATGAAGCTAAATCTGTATTAATTGAAGAGATTATCTTCCTCTAATCATTCGTAACGTAGGCCTTTTATACAAATCATCACGAATAATAGAATACGCAATTAAGGTAATTCCCGGCGTTAAAAACGCAAGTTGTACTTCTGGAGGGTGATGGATAAAAAACAGGGCATGAACCAGCACCACTACACCTACAATAAGTACGTAAAGGAATAATCTGAGTATTGGTTTCATCTTTGTTTTTTAATGCAAGTAAGTAAGCACAACCATCGTGCCACACTTTAACCGGCATTATTATGTAAATCTATCAAATAATTAGGTAGATAACAAGCATAAAACAAAAAAAGTTTCTAAAAGCCCGCAAAAATTGAAACTTTTAGAAACCGTTTTTCGTATGGGGCAATTTTTAAACTCTCTCGAAAGCAGAAAAGTAGAAATTGCCTTCTATTTCGGCATTCTCGTCAGAGTCTGACCCGTGAACCGCATTTGCGTCAATTGATTTTGCAAATAAGTTACGTATAGTTCCCGGCTCTGCTTTAGATGGGTCTGTAGCGCCAATTAGCTTACGAAAATCCTCGATAGCGTTGTCTTTTTCTAAAATAGCAGCTACAATAGGGCCCGATGACATGAACGCAACAAGGTCTTTGTAAAAGACCCGTTCGCTGTGTACTGCATAAAATTCGCCTGCTTTTTCTGCACTTAACGCTGTAAGCTTTAAAGCAACTATTTTAAATCCGTTTTTGGTGATCTTATCTAAAATTGCACCGATGTGGCCATTGGCAACAGCATCGGGTTTAATCATTGTAAATGTTCTATTACTTGCCATTTGTGTTTTTATTTGGGGTTGTATCCCGTTTTGGGGCGTGTGTATAATCCCCATTTTTGTAAATATTCTGCAAAAGTAGGGTTTTGCAACCATACGCTAAAGCTTTTTTCATTAATTTATGAATGCTTTAATATTTATTTATATAGCTTTGCAACTCTTTTTTAAAAATTGATGTTGGATATTGTCGCGCTTAATAACCTATTAGCAACACCCCAAAAAATAGTTATCACTACCCATCATAAACCTGATGGCGATGCTATGGGTTCGTCATTAGGTTTGTATAATTATTTAATACAGCAAGGGCACCATACCACTGTAATTACCCCTACAGATTATCCTGACTTTTTAAGCTGGATGCCGGGTAACGAAGAGGTAATGATTTATGCCGATAAAAAAGAAGCAGCAGCCGTATTAATTGCCGATGCTGACCTGATTTTTTGCCTTGACTTTAATAACCTAAGCCGCATTAATGAAATGGGCGAGTTGGTTAGAGCAGCAAAAGCTTATAAAATAATGATAGATCATCACCTTGAACCAGAGGATTTTGATGATTACCGCCACTGGGATATAAACGCCTGTGCTGCCGCACAATTAGTATACAGCTTTATTGTTGATATACTTAATAACAAAGCGCTTATAAATAAAGATGTAGCTACCTGCTTGTATACCGGTATCATGACAGATTCTGCATCGTTCAGGCTGCCTAATACTACATCGGCTGTACATAGGGTTGTTGCAGACCTGATTGATGCCGGCGCGCCTAATTCACGCATACACGAGCTGGTATATAATAGTGCTTCCGAAAACCGCCTGCGCTTTTTGGGCCATTGCCTTACTAATTGCCTGGAAGTGCTGCCAGAATTTAATACCGCAATTATTACCGTTAATAAACAAGATATTGAAAAATATGACGTTAACACCGGCGATACCGAAGGTATAGTTAACTACGCGTTATCAATTGCAAGCATAAGGTTGGCTGCTTTTATAGTTGAAAGGGATGATAAAGTAAAACTTTCCTTACGATCTAAAGGCGATTTTCCTGCAAATGAGATTTGTAAATTGTACTTTAGCGGCGGCGGCCACAGAAATGCAGCCGGTGGGCAATCATCTGCAAGCTTGCAAGAGGTTGTAAATCAATTTAAACTAATTTTAACCGAATATAAAAAACTGTTAATTCAATAATAAAAAATGAAAAGAAAACTAATGTGTTTAACACTTGCCGCAATAGGGCTGGCAAGCTGTAATGGTGGATACAAAAAGGGCGACAACGGATTGTTATATAATATACATACCGACAAATCTGGCGCAAGGATTAAAGAAGGCGATTTTGTATTGGCCAATTTGGTTATTAAAAATGATAAGGACTCTGTTTTATTAAGCACTTATGAGCAGGGACGCCCAAGCCCAATGGTTTTACCTAAACCACAATTTAAAGGCGATATTTTTGATGGTATAAAATTGTTAACCGAAGGTGATAGCGCTTCTATCAAACTTTCTGCTGATACCATATTTAAAAGACAACCAAAACCGCCGGGCTTTAAAGGTAAATTTATTATTTATGATGTAAAGATCATTAAAGTAATACCTAAAGGCACCATGACTGATGTAGTTTTCCAATCGACAATTACAAAGTTCATGACAGACCTTACTGCTGCTGAAAAAACTTCTGAACCGGTAAAAATCAAAAGATACATTGCAGAGAAGAAACTAAATGTTACCAAAACCGATTCTGGCTTATACTATGTTATAAATAAAGCAGGAGTAGGCTCGTTGGTTCAAAAAGGCGATACGGTAGTTGCAAATTATACAGGCAGCCTGCTTAACGGTAAAGTTTTTGATACCAGCGTTAAAGAAGAGGCTGTAAAAGCTAAACTTCCCGGCTTAAATCAACGCCCATATTCACCTATGCGTGTAGTTGTTGGGGCGCAAAAAGTTATACCAGGTATGGATCAAAGCTTCCTGTTGGTAAATAAAGGCACCAAATATACCATCATTGTTCCGTCAAGCCTTGCTTACGGCGCTACCGGTGGCGGACCAATACCAGGTTATACAGGAACAAGATTTGATTTGGAGATTGTAGACATTATACACCCTAAAGCAGGAGCAGTAGCACCTGCAACTGCGGCAAAAAAATAAATATAAATTAACTTTATACAGCCTTCCTTGTTACAAGGAAGGCTTTTTTAATTATGAAAAAGTACTTCTTATATATTTTGATTACGGTATTGGCAATAAAGGCTAATGCCCAGGATGGTTTTAAACCGGTTGCAGGGGGTGTAAAATATAAAATACTTACTATCGGTACCGGCGATAAAATAAAAATCGGCGATGTTATTACCTTCCATGTCGTACAAAAAACAGAAAAGGATTCAGTATTAGCCAGTACCTACCTAACCGGTATGCCGGCAAAGGCGCAAGTACAACCAACCGGCGAAATGATGGATATATTTCCGTTGTTGACTCTAAATGATAGTGTAATAGTTAAAGTGCCAACCGATACAATTTTTAAAGCGCAGGAAGATCATCGCCCACCTTTTTTGCCTAAAGGCAGTAACCTGGTTATTTTACTTAAAATAATTAAGGTGCAATCTTTAGCAGAAGCTATGGCAGAACGTGATAAAGCTATGGCAGCAGCAAAAGAAGAGGCTGCTAAAATGGACGTACAGGAAGCCGTTGTTATTGATAAATATGTTGCAGACCATAAGTTAGCTGTATCTACTACCACATCGGGCATAAAGTTTAAGATCACAAAGCTGGGCATTAAGCCTAAACCTGCTGTAGGCGATACTGTAGTTGTAAACTATGCAGGGCATACGCTTGCAGGCAAAGTGTTTGATACCAGTATTGAATCTGTTGCTAAAGCTGCGGGTTTACAGCAACCCGGCCGTGTTTATGAACCTTTAACTTTTGTAATTGGCGGCCAGGGTATAATTGCCGGCTGGCAGGAAGGACTACAGTTGGTAAATGAGGGTGGTAAAGCTATGCTTATTATTCCTTCAAAATTAGCTTACGGGCCTAATCCTTCTGGCCCGGATTTGCCGGCTTTTAGTACCTTGATATTTGATATTGATTTGATAAAAGTTAACCGCGCTAAAACTGTTGCATTAGGTATTAAAGCAGCAGCAAAGAAACCGGTAGCAAAAAAGGCAGCTGTTAAAAAGTCTGTTGCAACCAAAAAGAAACAATAAGCATCAAAAGATAATAAGTGAAAGCCTTTCGGATAAAACCGAAAGGCTTTTTTAATTTTGTGCCATGATACTTACGGATACCCATACGCATTTATACTACCAGGACGACGATGTAAAACGTGCCGACCTGGTGCGGCGTTGTATTGATAACGATGTTAAACGGCTGTTTTTACCAAACGTAGATGCTGCATCAGTGGCGCAAGTTTTTAGGCTTGTAAATGAATATCCCGGTATGTGTTACCCTATGTTGGGGATGCACCCATGCTCTGTTAAAGAAGGATGGGAAGAAGAGCTGGCCGTTATCCGCGACAGCAAAAAAGACAATACCATATATGCCATAGGCGAAATTGGGATAGATCTGTATTGGGATAAAACCACTTTAGGCATACAGGTGCAAGCCTTTAAGCAACAAATAGCTTGGGCAAAGGCGTTAAAGCTGCCTATAGTGATACATTGCCGGGCGGCTTTTGATGAAGTGTTCCAGGTGTTGGAGGAAGAGAATGACGATGATCTGCACGGAATATTCCATTGCTTTACCGGCGATGCCGAGCAGGCGCAACGTGCAATAGACCTTGGGTTTTATTTGGGTATTGGCGGCGTAGTGACTTACAAAAATGCCGGACTGGACAAAATTTTACCCCAATTTGATTTAAGCCATATCGTTTTAGAAACGGATTCTCCGTATCTTTCCCCCGTTCCGCACAGAGGAAAACCTAACGAAAGTTCGTATTTGATCTATATCGCACAAAAAGTAGCCGAACTGTATCAAACAGACATAGCTACCGTTGCCGATATAACTACCGCGAACTCGAAGAAGATTTTTGGTGTATAAATCAGTTTTAAATAGTTAGCAGCAACTCCCAATTAATGAGCCAAATACTTATCATTTATACAGGCGGTACAATTGGTATGATGAGCGACCCCATAACCAAGGTGCTTAAACCCATTAACTTTGAACAGATAATGGATAATGTGCCAGAACTGGAGAAGCTTAATTGTAAAATAAAGGTCCACTCGTTCGAAGAGATCATCGATTCATCAAACATGAACCCCGAGATATGGAGCGAGCTTGCCGGCTTAATTGAAGCTAATTATGATGAGGTTGATGGTTTCGTGATCCTGCATGGGTCTGATACTATGGCTTATACCGCATCGGCCCTAAGCTTTATGCTGGAGAACCTTGCTAAACCCGTGATATTTACCGGCTCGCAACTACCCATCAGCGCTATTCGTACAGATGCTAAGGAGAACCTGATGACGGCTATAGAGATAGCCAAATCTAAAAAGAATGACCGTGCGCGCGTTCCGGAGGTTTGTATCTATTTTGATTACAAACTTTTCCGCGGTAACCGTTCATTTAAATACAACTCATCAAAGTTTGAAGCATTCCGTTCGCCTAACTATCCTATATTGGCAGAGTCCGGCGTACACCTGCGGTTCAGCGTAAATGATATAAGGCAACCTGTCGACGCACCATTGATCAAGCATAAAAACCTGGTTAATGAGGTAGCGGTATTAAAGCTATACCCAGGCATAAACCCAAAAGTGGTCGAGGCAATCTTAAGTGCCGATGTACGCGGCATAGTAATGGAAACCTTTGGTGCCGGTAACACCACTACCGACCAATGGTTTATAGACCTGCTTAAAGGCGCTATAGACAGCGGCAAGGTTATCCTTGATATCTCGCAATGTAAGGTTGGTACTGTTGAGCTGGGCCGCTATGAGACCAGCAAGCAACTTAAAGACATAGGCGTGGCCAACGGTTACGATATGACCTTTGAAGCAGCTGTTACCAAAATGATGTACCTGCTTGGCCAGTTAGATGATCCTAAAGAAGTGAAACGCTTGTTAGAGGTTGATTTAAGGGGCGAGTTGACAGTATCGTAAACACACGTAACATTCGTCATCGCGAGCGAGGTACGAGCGTGGCGATCTCTACACGACAGGTAACTAATATTCTTATTTTCAATATGGTTTTTCAAAGAGGCGGCTGTGTTTATATTTTGACAAACAAGATGCATACCGTATTATACATAGGCGTAACTTCTGATATTGCAGGGAGAGTATGGGAGCATAAAAACAAAATACATCCCAAAAGTTTTACGGCAAAATACAACTGCGACAAACTGGTTTATTATTATTTCTACTCACATATTGAAGAAGCGATTGTAGCTGAGAAATCTTTGAAAGATAGAAGCAGAGCTTATAAAAACAACTTGATTACTGAACTAAATATAGGCTGGATTGATCTATACGATTCTATAAATGAATAATATTCACCTGACGTGTAGAGATCGCCACGCTATCGCTCGCGATGACGTATATGGAGAACTTAACCCCTAAAACCCACCGGTGCTACCGACGTTTGTTTCTTAAAGAAATTTGAGAA
This sequence comes from Mucilaginibacter sp., assembly GCA_014376655.1. Lineage (GTDB taxonomy): Bacteria > Bacteroidota > Bacteroidia > Sphingobacteriales > Sphingobacteriaceae > Mucilaginibacter. The sequence goes on from JACMRC010000376.1 coordinate 8,977, forward strand.
GTGTGCTATATCGTCAAAGCCCAGCGTGTAGGAGATCTCGGCTATGTTCCAGTTGGTTTGTTTGAGCATGATCTTGGCTTCCTGGATAACGCGGTTGGCAATGATCTGCGTGGTGGTGTTACCTGTAACCTCTTTCAATACTTTGTTTAAGTGATTAACATGCACGGCCAGCCTGTCGGCATAATCTTTTGCGGTACGCAGCTTTAACCGCTGGTGCTGCGATTCTACCGGGAATTGCCTTTCTAATAGCTCGATAAATAAAGACGAGATCCGCTCGGACGCGTTATGTGCCGGTTCAATAGCCGATACCGGCTGCAGCTTTTGGCCGTAATGGATGAGCTCCAACACCAGGTTACGCAACAAATCATACTTATAACGATAATCAGAAGCTATTTCTTTATGCATCTTTTTAAAGATGTATTCTATCTCCTTAACATCGTCCGGATCTAACTGAAATACGGGCACCTGCCCCGGTTGAAATAGCGGCAGGTCATCCAGGTCGACCCCCGCTTTTCCGGGAGCCAGGAAATCAGCCGTAAAAATGCAGAACATACCGGTTTGGTTGCCATCCTCGGGCACCCAGTTATAAGGTATTTTAGGTGTTGCAAAAAACAAGGCGCTTTGAGGGATATCGATAGTCTTATCCGCGTATTCGACCTTGCTTTTTCCTCTTATCCAACTTATTTTATAATACGCGCGCCGGCTATAAGGCATCTCACTTGTAGCAGTCCTGTTGGCAAACAAGGCTTCGGTAACAAACACATTAAAATGGCCTATCTCCTTAGCTATACCGCTTGGTAGCTGCGCCGAACTTTCTTCGTAAAACCCCTCTAATGATGTTTGTGGGATTTCACTGATTATTGTTTTTGATTTCACCGATTTGATTATAAGATTTCGCCGATTGTATCTTTTGATTTTACCGATTGATGTTTATTGCATATATCAATCAACGATGTAATCTGCAAATTAATAAATCCAAAATTAATCTGTGAAATCTTATAACCAAATCAGTGAAATCATTTCTAAACTAACATGCCACCCGACACTTCAATACGCTGACCATTGATCCATTTGGCATCATCTGTACATAAAAAGGCTACCACGCCGCCAATATCCTCAGCTTCGCCAGGGCGACCCAAGGCTGTTATGCTGCTTACCATTTGGTTCACTTGCGCATCATCGCGAACACGGCCGCCGCCAAAGTCGGTTGCTATTGCACCTGGAGCGACAACATTAGCGCGAATGCCTTTTGCTCCCAACTCCTTTGCAAGGTACCGGGTAAATACCTCGACAGCACCTTTCATTGATGCGTATGCAGATGCGCCCGGCATACTGAAACGAGTTAATCCGGATGAAATATTAATGATACCGCCACCATCATTGAGTATCGGCAATACGTTTTGTATCAGGAAGTAAACTCCTTTAAAATGTACGTTCATCAGGTCGTCAAAAGCTTCTTCGGTAGTTTGGTCGATAGGCGAGTGGTGGCCAAAGCCCGCGTTGTTGATCAGGAAGTCTAAATGATCAGTTCCGAATGTGTCGGCCAAAACGCCTTTCAGTTTTTTAATAAATGCGCCGAAGCTTTTAATATCGCCAGTATTGAGTTGTAAGGTAGCAGCTTTTCGCCCGCTTTGTTGGATCTGGCTAACTACTTGCTCGGCATCGTCTGCTTTGCTATTATAGGTAAGGATAACATCTATTCCCTTTTCGGCCAGTTTAAGGGCCATGTCTTTGCCTAATCCGCGGCTGCCGCCGGTTACTAATACTATCTTATTTTTGTTTTCCATTTTTCTTTTGTTTTAGTGGTACAAAGATCGCTCCGATATGTAGGCAAGTGTTTGGATAAATCAATCGGTTATTTGCGAAATTCAAATAATGAGGTAAATAGCGGTAATGTGATGGTTGGATTTAAAAGGTTTCAATGAACTGCGCCGCAGTGAGTATCGGGATCTTATTGAAAGGGTTTAGAACTAATAGATCTTTATCGCCGGTAATAATACAACTGGCATCGGCTTCAACCGCTAATTCTAAAAATTTATTGTCTTTAGGGTCGCGGCAAGCTTGCAAAGAAATACTAACAGATGTGAAATTTAGTAAAGTTCTTAAATCTTCGATTATGGCAAGTCTTTTACTTAATTGAACATAACGATCAAATTTAGGTCTTATAAAAATATCGCTAAACTCATTGAAGGTATCATCCGAGCAGATTAATTGGCCTTTACTTTTTGCCTCATAATAAGCCTGGGCGGCTATAGAATTTTCTGAGAGTAAGAAGGCGCTCACTAATGTATTAGTGTCTAATACAAAACGGTTAGTTTTCTTCATCTAACAACCGAGCGAGTATCTGTTCTGTCAAACCGTATTTTGCTGCCTCAGCTCTAACATCCTGCAATAGCAATTCAAAATTGAGTTCCTTATTTTTATTCAGAGAATCAGTAAGCGCCTGACCAAGACTTTGCCCAATTTGGGCGCGTAGTTTAGCGGAGGTATTACGCCAAGCCTTTGCTACTGTGTCATCTACTTCTAATACAATCCGTTCCATATGCTGATTTTTTAGCCTTACTCAAATTTACAGCTTTAGTTTATCAATACAAATAGCCTAAATGGTATATTGTTTAATACTTATCCCTCAAACCCATAATCCCGCTCCACTTTACAAATCCTCACCTTATAACCACTATACCATTTCTCTCGCCCATATTTTTGCGCGATCAAGTGATCGGCGTTAGCCTTCCAGTTACGGATAGCATCTAACGATTGCCAGTAAGATACAGTTATCCCTATTTCATCCCGGGCAGATTCAATACCTAAGTAGCCTTCCTGTTGTTTAGCAAGTTCGTCCATAGCATCAGCCATGGCGGCATAGCCATTATTACCTTCGGTTCGGATAGAGGTAAATATTACAGCGTAATAGGGTGTTGTTGGGGTTTGGGCTATCATTGTCTTAAGGTATAAAATGTGCGGATATGCAAATGTGCAGATAAAGCCAATAGAAAAGGTGAGCAGATAATTATTAAATCATCTGCTCACCTAAGGAATATATTACTGTTATTTCATCCGCACATCTGCATATCCGCATATCCACACATCAAAATCACGTTCCGTATTCCGGCGTTGTTACTTCGCTTTCTTCAAACTCGTAATCAGTTAACGGCGGGCATGAGCATATCAGCGTACGGTCGCCGTAGGTATCATTAACCCGACCTACTGATGGCCAGAATTTATAAGCTGCTACATATGGCAGCGGGAAGGCTGCTTTTTGGCGGCTGTAGGAATGATCCCACTCGTTGCCGGTAATAACGCTAACGGTATGCGGCGCATTTTTAAGCGGGTTATCTGTTTTGTCTGACGCGCCTGCTTCCACAGCAGCTATCTCTTTACGAATAGCTATCATGGCATCGCAGAAACGATCTAACTCATGTTTAGGCTCTGACTCCGTAGGCTCTATCATTACCGTACCCGCAACCGGGAACGATACAGTTGGCGCATGGAAACCATAATCCATTAAACGTTTAGCTATATCAACAACTTCGATACCTGCTGCTTTAAACGAGCGGCAATCCAGTATCATCTCGTGTGCGCAATGGCCATGCGAGCCGGTGTATAATACCGGGTAATGGCTCTCTAACCTTGTTTTAATATAGTTGGCGTTGAGTATGGCGTATTTGGTAGCGTTGGTTAACCCGTCGCCGCCCATCATAGCTATATAAGCGTGTGATATGATCAGGATTGATGCCGAGCCCCAAGGAGCTGCTGACACCGCGTGGATAGCTTTGCCATTATCAACATCAACCACAGCGTGTCCCGGTAAGTAAGGAACAAGATGCTTAGCTACACCGATAGGGCCCATGCCGGGGCCACCACCGCCATGCGGGATACAGAAGGTTTTATGTAAGTTTAAGTGGCAAACGTCGGCACCAATATTAGCCGGACTGGTCAATCCAACCTGCGCGTTCATGTTTGCACCATCCATATAAACCTGGCCGCCATTTTTATGAATGATCTGGCAGATATCAATAATAGATTCTTCAAACACACCGTGAGTTGAAGGATAAGTTATCATTAAGCAAGACAGATCGCCTTTATGCTCTTCGGCTTTAGCTTTCATGTCGGCAACGTCAATGTTTCCGTTATCGTCGCATTTAACAATTACTATTTTCATGCCGGCCATTGCTGCCGATGCAGGGTTAGTTCCGTGTGCAGACGAAGGGATTAACACCACATTACGGTGCGCGTCGCCACGATCAATATGATAAGCACGGATAACCATCAAGCCAGCATACTCACCTTGTGCGCCTGCGTTTGGTTGCAAGCTCATGGCTGCAAAGCCGGTGATCTCGCTTAACCAGCGATTCAGCTCGTCAAATAACTGCATATAACCACCAACCTGGTCGGCCGGTGCAAACGGGTGCATGCGGCTAAACTCGGCCCAGGTAACGGGTACCATCTCGGTAGTCGCGTTTAGTTTCATGGTACATGAACCTAAGGCTATCATGGAGTGGCAAAGCGAAAGATCTTTAGTCTCTAACGATTTGATATAACGCAACATTTCATGCTCTGAATGGTGCGAGTTAAAAATGCCATGTGTTAAGTAAGCAGATGTACGTTGCAGATCGGCAGGGATAACCGTAGTTAAGTTAGCCTGTAACCCGTCAAAATCAACAGCAGCAATAGTTTTGCCTTTTACTTTGGCAAACAGGCGCACTAAGGTTTTAATATCATCCGGCGATGTAGTCTCATCAATAGAAATAGTAACTTCTGATCCATTATAATTTAAGTTAACCTCGTTATTTAAAGCTTCCGAATGGACTGGGCCAACCAAATCGTCAAGATCAAACTTAACGGTATCAAAATAAGCTTCATTTAATTGTTTAAAGCCTAATGCTTCCAGGCTCTGGCTTAAAAGTATAGCTAAACCATGTACACGTTCGGCAATCAGTTTAACACCTTTTGGTCCGTGATACACAGCATACATACCGGCCATAATAGCCAATAATGCCTGCGCGGTACAAATGTTTGAGGTTGCTTTATCCCTGCGGATGTGTTGCTCGCGGGTTTGCAGTGCCATACGTAAAGCGTAGTTGCCTGCGCTATCAATAGTAACACCTATGATACGGCCCGGTATAGACCGTTTGTATTCGTCTTTAGTAGCAAAAAAAGCAGCGTGAGGTCCACCGAAGCCCATTGGTACACCAAAGCGCTGGGTAGTACCCACCACAATATCAGCACCCCATTCGCCCGGAGGGGTTAGGAGTACTAAACTCATAAGGTCGGCAACAACGGTTAGCTTAATGCCTTTTTCGTGGCCCTTTGCGGCAAAGTCGACATAGTTATAAACCGCGCCTTGTCCGGCAGGATATTGCACTATGGCACCAAACATATCGTCGGTTAACTCAACAGTGCTGTGGTCGCCTATTTGCAGGGTAATGCCATAAGGCTCGGCCCTGGTTTTTAAAATATCTATAGTTTGCGGAAAAACTTCTTCTGATACAAAGAAAGTTTTAGCAGCGTCATTTTTACGCAGGCTATATTGCATAAACATGGCTTCGCCGGCGGCAGTACCCTCATCTAATAAAGATGCGTTTGCAATTTCCATCCCGGTTAAATCAATAACCATTGTCTGGAAATTTAATAACGCCTGTAAACGGCCCTGGGCAATCTCTGCCTGGTACGGTGTATACTGGGTATACCATCCGGGATTCTCCAAAATGATACGCTGGATAACACCCGGTACAATAACATCATAATAACCCTGGCCAATATAGCTGCGGTATACTTTGTTTTTTGATGCCGTTTGTTTAAGGTCTTTAAGGTAAGTAAACTCGCTTTTTGCAGCAGGCAGGTTAAGCGGATTTTTTAAGCGGATTTTGGCAGGTACCGTTTGTGCTATCAACTCATCAAGCGTTTCAACGCCTGTAGCTTTAAGCATTTCTGCGGTGTCTGCGGCATTGGGTGCAATGTGCCTTCCCTCAAATTTTTCCTCGTAAGCGGTGTTTAATTTCATGAAATAAGTATCAGTTATTTGAAGCCGTAAAGGTACAATTTTAGCTGCTGACTATCAATTGATAATGTCAATCGTCAACATAAAATTACAGGGGAAATTTTATTTGTTTAAGTGGGTAAAAGGCAGAATAATATCAGCCTTTTTAAGCGGTTTAAACTATATTAAACTAACTGGCGCAAGTATATTTGGATAGTGTTCTCCAACCCATAATATAAGGCATCGGTTATCAGCGCGTGGCCTATGCTCACCTCGTCTAACGCCGGAATGTTTTCGGCAAAATATTTAAGGTTATGCAGATCAAGATCATGGCCTGCGTTAATACCTAAACCAACTTTATGCCCTGCTTCTGCCGCTTTAATATATGGCGCAATTGCCACAGCTTTATCCTGGTGATATAGGCGTGCGTAAGCTTCGGTATATAACTCAATTCTGTCGGTGCCGGTTGTGACTGCGGCCTCTACCATTTCAACTATCGGGTCAACAAAAATAGAAACGCGGATACCCGCATTTTTAAATACACCGATAATCTCTTTTAAATAAGCCTGGTTTTTTATTGTATCCCAACCATGGTTTGAGGTGATCTGGCCTAATACATCTGGCACTAAAGTAACCTGCTCGGGTTTGTTGGCTAATACAAGCTCTATAAATTTCTGCTCCTCACAATTACCTTCAATATTAAACTCGGTAGTTACTATTTTTTTAAGATCGAAAACATCGTTGTAGCGGATATGCCTTTCGTCGGGACGGGGATGTACAGTTATACCCTGCGCGCCAAAGCGTTCGCAATCTTTGGCAACTTGTACCAAATTTGGGTTGTTACCACCGCGCGAGTTACGTAAAGTTGCAATTTTATTGATGTTGACAGATAATCGGGTCATGGTATAATGTCTTAAAGCGCAAATATCATTATTACTTAGTTAATAGTGCCAAACAATTTTACGGTTATTTAGTTGCAAGGCAGCGTAAGCTGATGAATAACTGCTTGTGCTATTAGTAGTTATATTATATCGGGATGTTGTTATGGAATGTAACAATCATAGTAATTGGCATTAATAATGTAACAATAGTATTATGGATAATTATTAAACGTAATATAAATTGAACCTTTGCGTCTAAATACTTTTTGTATTAAATATTATTAATATCAACGTATTAAATTTTTATGAAATATATATATATAACCTTAATCTTAACACTTTTATTTGTTGGTAAATCTAACGCACAAACGGGCCGCGGCGTAAGCGGGCAGCTGATAGATTCGACAAAACAATCGCTTCCGGGCAGTACTTTAAAATTAAAAACGGACCTTGGCGACAGCACCACACTTGCTACCGATATTGACGGAAAGTTTAGCTTTTCTAACATAAAAGGCTCAAAAATCACGCTTTATATATCGTCTTTTGGTTTCCAGGCTATTATAAAACATTATACTTTTTCGCCTACCGATAACGCTGCATTTGTTATCCCGCCTATAACGTTAAAGGGCGAAAGCAGGCTGCTGAAAGAAGTTGTTATTGTTGGCGTAAATCCGGTAAAATTTAAAGAAGATACCATCGATTATAAAATTGCAGCTTATCCCGTACGCGAAAACGCGCCGGTTGAAGACGTATTGAAAAAGATGCCTGGGGTTGAAGTGGACAATAACGGTAACGTTACTGCACAAGGGAAAGCCATCACTAAAATACGTATCAACGGCAAGGACTTTATGGGGGGCGATGTGCAATCGGCCACAAAAAATATCCCTGCCGATATATTAGAAAGCGTACAGGTAATTGATGATTACGGCGACCAGGCCAACCTGACAGGTGTTAGAACCGGCGAGCCAAACAAGATCTTAAACTTTACCATCCGTAACGATAAGAACTACGGCTACTCTTTACAAGCAAATGCCGGTGCCGGTAAGGATGCTTTACCCGCAGCGCCGGGCATTACCAATGAAAACCGTTACATAGGCTCTGTAAACTTTTTTAATTTTAAAGGCAACAGGCAGGTAACTGTTTTAGGTAATATTAATAACATCAATAGTAACACCTTTAACTTTGGTGGCGGCGGCGGCGGTAACAACGGCGGCGGTGGTAATGGTGGCCAACGTGGTGGTGGCGCACAGCGTGGCGGTAACAACGGTTTAGCCAGTGTTAAAGATGGTATAACCAATGCCCGTGCAATTGGTACAAACTACCGCGACCAATGGGGTAAAAACATATCTGTTTATGGCAGCTATAGTTTTTCTGATAATTCTACCTATACTGCAAGCAACACAAACCGTAGAAACAGTGGTGCCGGTAGTACCAACACTAACCAAACAAATGCAAATGATAACCCGATAAACCACAGGTTTAATTTCAATTTTGAGTATAAGCCGGATACCATTAATTACTTAAAAATATCGCCTTCGTTTAGTTATGCAAGTACTAACTCTACATCAATAGAGAATATAACTTACCAGCAAAATGGTACAACAACCCAAGCTTATACAACAAATATCCGCAGCAACTCAACCGCGCCAAGTTTTGGTGGTAACTTATTGTTCAATCACAGGTTTGAAAAACGAGGGCGTAACTTTAGCTTGTTCTTTAATATAAATACATCCGATTCTAAATCGGCCAGCAACCCTATTGTTAACTACACAATTGGTTCGCCTAACGTACCGTTGAACCAGATCATCAACACCAGGAACCATACTACAACGGTTGGCGGTAACCTATCATATTTAGAGCCTATTGGTAAAATATCTTACTTAGAGTTAAATTATAATTACAACCATTCTTATACATCTAATGATAAAGAAACAGATACCTTATCATTAGCTAATACACTTAACAACTATCAACGTTTAAGTAACAACTACAACTATACATTTGTAACCAACCGCGTAGGCTTAAACTACCGTGTTATTGATGTTAAGTATAACTATACAGTAGGTTTAGGTATCCAGCCTTCGGTTTTAGATGGACGCTCTATAACCAATAATATTACTACGCACGTAAGCCAGCTTAATTATGTGCCTTCGGCCCGTTTCATTTATAATTTTTCAAGGAACGAATCATTAAGCTTTAATTACAACGGATCAAGCACCCAGCCGTCATTTAACCAGTTACAGCCGGTTGTTGATCTTTCAAGCGCGTCATACCCGGTACAAGGTAAC
>JACMRC010000377.1 GCA_014376655.1 Mucilaginibacter sp.
CACCTTTACGGCTGCTCGGTTTGCCGCATGTTTGATAAGCAAAGTGCCATTATTAATAAAATGGTACAACAGCTTTTTAGTGCCAGTAACAATGCCGATGTGCATCTTGATGATACCTTTAAACAGGAACTGCAGCACCGCATTGAAGAAGAATTAAATAAAAATTGATTTTACTGTAAGGTTTGTGTTTTAGGTGCGACTAAGCCTGAAACAACACATAAAACCAAAACAACATGAAAGCAATTATTTCAAAAATCCTGGTAGCAGGTACTATCATTATTGGCCTTTCTTTATCGGCTCAAGCAGCAACCCCGTATCAAACCAAAAAAGATACCGGCAAAATGGCTAAGAAGATGGACAAAATGGACAAGAAGATGGATTCCAAGATGGATAAAAAAATGGATTCCAAAATGGACAAGAAAATGGATTCCAAAATGATGAAGAAAGACAGCAGCAAAATGAAAAAAATGTAAATTGATAAGGCGGGAAAATTATCTCCCGCCTTGTTTAAATCATCAATTATATATAAAATACATACATGAAAAAACTGATACTTATAGCTTGCTTTATATTTAGCGCTACTGTTTTATTTGCACAAGCCGGCCTTAAAAAAGGCGATACCGCCCCTGCGTTCACCGCGGTTGACAATAGCGGCAAAACATTAAATTTAAAGGCGCTTTTAAAAACCAACAAAGCGGTGGTGCTTTTCTTTTACCGCGGCCAGTGGTGCCCGTATTGCAATAAGCATATCCAACAATTGCAGGATTCGTTGCAACTATTAACCGGTAAGGGTGCCTATGTTGTTGGTGTAACGCCAGAGACTGCCGAGAATATTGATAAAACTATCGTCAAAACCAAAGCGTCGTTCTCTATGGTGTCTGATAAAGGATATGCCATCATGAAAGCTTATGATGTTAATTATGTAATGGACCCGACTATGGTAACTAAATACAAAGGTTACGGTGTTGATTTGGAAGCCAACAACGGTAATACCGACCATGTGCTACCTGTGCCTGCAACTTATGTTATTGGCAAAGACGGTAAACTGGTATTTGTACATTTTGATAAAGATTACCGTAAACGCGCGTCAATACAATCGATATTAAACGTGCTTTAAAAAGGCAGCAAAGTTTTAACTTAGGGCAGTAAAAACATCCCATAAATGAAAAAGCTTTTACTGCTCTTAACCTTTTGCACATCTGTTGCCTTTGCGCAGCAAGCCGTTAAACCAACCAACCAATTTAGCATTGGCGGCAAGGTTAAAAACGGATCTGTTATAACTATGGACTCGCTGAAACAATATAACATCCAGACAATCGGCGATATTAAAGTAACCGACCATACCGGTGTTTTTAAACACGAGGACGATAAGGTAAAAGGTATATTGATAAAGGATGTTTTAAGCCATACCCAATATGCTGTAAGCATAAGCACTCTGTATTTTGTGTTTGTTGCTGCCGATGGCTACAAGGTTGTTTACTCGTGGAACGAATTATACAATACCGAGGTGGGCAACCACGTATACATCCTGATGGAAAAAAATGGCGTTAAAGCTGCCGATATGAAAGAAAGCCTGCAAATGACATCAATGATGGATATGAAAACAGGCCGCCGGTATCTGCATAACCTGGATAAGGTTATTGTAGGGATGGTGGAGTAAGGCATTCGCATCAATCATAGCGATGGGTTTCAAACCCATCGCTATGGTTGTTAATTATCATTTAGGTTCCCAAAGCTCTATGATATTGCCTTCAGGGTCGAGGATATGGATGAATTTACCATAATCATAATCGGCTATTTCATCAACAATGGTCACATTGTCCTTTTTTAACTCTTCTACCAACGCTACAAGGTCTTCTACCCGGTAATTGATCATGAAAGGCTTCGCCGAGGGATCGAAATATTTCGTATCATTCGGGAACGTACACCATGACGTAGATCCTTCTTTGGTTGTATCATCGGCTTCGCGCCATTCAAAGGTTGTACCGTATTGGCCCACGGGTAATCCTAAGTTTTTAACATACCAATCATTCATAGCTTTTGGGTCGTTGGTTTTAAAAAACACGCCGCCAATGCCGGTTACTTTTTTCATATTTATAGGAGTTTTTAAATCTTCGTCAAAAATATAGTGTTACCAATTTTTATTGGTCATCCTTTAGGGTGATTTTTTAAAAACCAGGTCGTTTAACAATTATAGCAAACGTTTTTGTGATTTCTTGACATACCACAGAAACTATTTAAAGAGCGTTGTCATGGTGAGCCCGTCGAACCATACGTGCGAGGGCCATTACCCGCTATACTTCGACAAGCTCAGGATGACACCCAGCGCGCTATGCTCAGGATGACAGTTAAACAGAAATATACAATTCCCCGTTAACCAACCCTTCCAACTCCACCGGATTATGACTTACAATTAAAACCGTCGCGCCTATCTCCTTAAAAACAACTTTCAACTCGTTTATTAATTCAGCTTTCATATCCGGGTCCAACGCCGAGAACGGCTCATCCATTAACAGCAATTTTGGTTTTATAGCCAGCGCCCTTAAAATAGCCAGCCGCTGCTGCTGTCCGCCGGATAGGTGGATGGGTTTATGATCTGTTAATGTTTCCAGTTTGCCTAAAGCCAATAAACTGTTTATCCATGTGGTATCAGTAGTAGCATAATGCAAATGTTCTAAAACCGTCATGTTGGGGAACAGCGCGTAATCCTGGAAAACAAAGCCTGGTACCCGTTTTTGCGGTGCAATATTAATACCAGTATCGGTATTTAACCACGTTGTACCATCAACTACTATCTTTCCTTTTTCGGCGTTAACCAGTCCGGCAATAACTTTTAAAAACGTGGTTTTACCCGCGCCTGATGGTCCATAGATCTTGGTGATGCTGCCCTGAGCAAACTCATGCTCAATTTTTAACACCCGCTTGCCCTGGTACACTTTCAGGCTCTTCTCTATCGCTATTGCTATCATTCTAACGGAGATTTAGCCTGATACTTATTGAATATAAAAACGCTGATCACCATAACAAACGTAATGGCGAACAGGATGAGCGAATAGTTATTAGCTGCGGCATAATCCATCCGCTCTACCGAATCATAAACAGCGATGGATGCGACGCGCGTTACATTGGGAATGTTGCCGCCAATCATCAGCACCACACCAAACTCACCCAGTGTATGCGCAAAGGTTAATACGATGGCGGTTAATAATGATGGCTTGATATTAGGCAGTAAAACGCTTTTAAATGTCTGCCATGGGCTTTTACCTAAGGTGTATGATGCTTGTGTTAATGATGCAGGTAATTGCTGTAGCGCCGATTTAATTGGCCCTATCATAAATGGCATACTGTAGATGAATGATGCCAGCACTAATCCTTTAAAAGAAAAGACAAATTGCACATCAAAACTATCCTGCAACCATTTACCTAAACCATGTTGCGGACTAAAAGCCAGCAACAAATAAAACCCCAATACTGACGGCGGCAACACCAGCGGCATAGTTATAATAGCTTCGATCAAAGTTTTAAAAAACGACCGCCCTTTTGAGAGCCACCAGGCTATGGGTACACCAACCAATAACAGCAATAAGGTTGTAATTGCTGCCAGCTTTAACGTAAGCCAAATTGGTGATAGGTCCATTAATTGTTATTTATTGCGTGCGGTACCCGTATTGCTCAAAGATCTTTTTAGCATCGGCGCTTAACAGGTAGCGGTAAAATTTGTCGGCATCCGGGTTAGCTGCACCGTGTTTTAAGATCACTACGCCTTGTTGTATGGGCGCATAGCTTTTTGGATCGATAGGTTTCCAGAACAGCTTGGTTTTGTTAGCCGGATCTTTAACCAATGCTTGCGTGGTAAAGCCAACATCAACAACCCCGGTGGTTATATAAGTATTTACCTGCGAGATGCTTTCGCCGTAAACCATTTTGCTTTTAACATTATCAAGGATACCCTTTTTCATTAACAGGGCAGAAGCAGCGAAACCATAAGGGGCAACCGCAGGGTTGGCTATCGCTATTTTTTTAATAAGCGGGGTTAGTAAAATGCGTTCCCAACGTTCAAACCCAAGGTCCTTGCTGCTACAAATGATGAGGTTGCCCAGCGCATAAACCACCGGCGCTTTAGTTGCAAAACCATCTTTATATAAAGTTTCCGGGAAATTCATATCGGCTGATAAAAAGACATCAAAGGGTGCGCCGTTCTTGATTTGCGCCACCAGTTTACCCGACGAACCAACTATAGGCTCTATCTCGACACCGGTTTTTTGTTTAAAGTCTTTTTGTAATACCGTTATGATGGATTGAAGATTGGCAGCGGCGGCTACTTTAATTTGCGCGGAAGAAGTCGTGGCAGTTAAAAGCCCAACGGCTAATAATAAACTAACACGTTTAATTGTACCGGCAAGATGTTTTTTAATATTCATTGCTATAAACTTAAAGTGTAAATATAGAACGAATTATTAAAAAATAGATTGCGGACCGTAACTGCTATATATTGATTGTCGCGTATGGAGTACCCGTTTGTAGAAAATATAACAAGTACGATTTTGCCCCGTCAGGGGCTACCCTTCGCGATTTGAACGTGCCGGAATCGGCGTATTCTTCAATGCTTTAGCTACCGCCATAGCATTGTCCGCTGCCGGGTTAAAAAGCATATCAACAAAAAAGGGCGAATGCCTAAACATTCGCCCTTAATATTCAACATAGGGTTATAGCTTAATTGTTAGGCCCGTCTGTGGGCGTACTAACAATTCTGAACACTTTATCACCATTTATATCAACCGCATCCTGAAAGTAATAACCCTCTTGCGATACATAATATTTTTGCCCGCTAAGTCTTATTACTTTACACCTTTCGGGCAGAGTATCAACCAGGTCGCCAACTTGTGGCAGGTCATCTGCGGTGCTGCCATTGTCTGCGGTGGTTAACTCGCCATCTTTACCGGCTATTTGATAGGCTATTGAGCCATCACCCTTAGTTATCGGCTGATAGTAAACACCATTAAGCTCATAATATTGCATTCCGTTTATAGATATGGCCTGAGCTTTTGCTGGTAGTTTGTTTATAACTGCACCTATTGGTGGTTCAACTACCGAATAGCTGTTGTTTTCTTGTTGCCTGTAATACAAGCCATCATTATAAAAGTATTGATCGGCTCCGAAATAGAATGGATAATAACCATAAGGCAACACACCTAAGCTAAAGCCCAATTGCGGGGTATAATACGTTTGATAATAGCCACGGTTACGGTAGTAAAATCCGCGGGGCCTTGCTGCTATATAATTGTGGCCAAACTGCAAACCGGGATAGCTGCGATAGCTTCCACCACCGCGACGATAGTCAAAACCACTACTTCGGCCCTGATCATATCCCTCACTTCTTTGGTTATATGAATTTGAATTACCCCTTTGTGTTATATCAGGATAACGACGGCCATTGCTATTTGGATTAGCAGGTGTAAAAACCGGCTGGGCTTTATGCTCGCCACCGCGAGGCTCAAATGTTTGTGTTGAACCGACAGCGTTATTGGTGCGGCCACGATCAAATGAGCCTGATTGCTGCTGTTGCGGTGCCTGGCTTTGCTGACTGCCACGCTGCATTTGTGGTTGTGACTGCTGCTGTTGCGGTGCCTGATAGCTACGCGGCGCTTGTTGTTGTTGCTGTTGCGGTGCCGCTTGTTGTTGCGGCGGCGGGCTGCTGCGTTGTGGCTGTGGTGCAGGTGCAGACTGTTGTTGCGGCGGCGGGGTAGAACCACCACCACCGCCTGTATTACCCTCGCTATGTTCGCCACCTCTTTGTGCGTTTGCAGGAAGTGCCAGGCTTAAGCATAATATGCTGCTTAAGGCAACCCCGATTAAGTTTTTATATGTCTTTTTCATTTTTGTTAATATTTGATAGTTGTTATAAGGTCGATTATTGATTTTTAGACAGATAACCGTGCGAAAAGTTTAACGCCAACAAAAATAACGTTAATAGCTGTTATCAAGTATAATAGGTAGATGAATTTAGCAGGCAAAAGGTTACAGGGTTTCGGCGATAAATAATAATGGTTCATCAAACTGCAAACTAAAAAAGCCATCGGCTAAGGTTTTGTATTGATCTGTGTCGACCTTTTCTAATCCTTCTGTTTTTAAAGAACTTGTTTTCGACAGGATACTAATTGTTTCTCCGCCTGGTTTCCACTTGCCAAACCTAGGGTTTACGGCAAAGATCTTTTGTTGATCATAAAATACCACCAGGTTTATTTTGTCGGCAAATGGCCGGTAATCGTCCAGCTCAAATTCATCTGTAA
Organism: Mucilaginibacter sp.; assembly: GCA_014376655.1. GTDB lineage: Bacteria > Bacteroidota > Bacteroidia > Sphingobacteriales > Sphingobacteriaceae > Mucilaginibacter. The sequence continues at coordinate 6,291 of JACMRC010000377.1, forward strand.
CCACATTGACGGATGGATAACCACGGCTTGTTAAATAATTAAGCGCCGCATCTATTATAGTGTCTTTGCCAACAGGCAGCCATTTTATATCCGATTGCAGGTTATCTATAGCGTCATCAGTAATTATCCAGTCTATCTTAATACCGTAGGCATTTAATTTTTCGGCAATGTCGGGCGTGGCTATAAGCGTCGGGCTCCATTCCAGCAACTGTCCCAATTGCTCATCATCAAAATTATCCAAACCCAATACTAAAAGGGCCGGCTCCTGTTTTTCGCGAACAATGTGATGTGATGACATAACTGTTAGTGAGTGATGATTAATATATCTTCTTATAAAACGCTTTAACAGCCGCTGCCGGATCGGGCGATAAATTTACCGCTGCCGATACTGCAATGCCATAAACGCCGGTTTGCAATAAAGCCTCAACATCGGGCAACTGGATGCCGCCTACAGCGATAACAGGGATGTCCACCATCATCCTTTGCAACTGCCGATATCCTTCAAACCCTACAAGCGGGCTGTTGTTTGGTTTGGTATAGGTATGTGCAAAGGGGCCATAGCCGCAATAGTCAACCGCGCCGGTTGCCTGGGTAGCCAGCAAGCGTTTAACATTTGTTGCCGATGCGCCAAGCGTTTTATCTTCGCCTATTGCCGCTCTTATAGTTGCAAAATCCGCATCCAAATCTTCAATGTGTACGCCTTGTACATCAACCTTATCCGATAAATGATAATGGTTGGTAATGATGAGCGTTGTTCCCCAATCGTCGCAGATGCCGGCAATCTGGTTTATCTCGGCTATTAATTCGTCGTCCGTTTTAGTAAGGCAGCGGTATTGCAGCCAGTTTGCACCCGCCTCGCAGGCTATTTGTGCCTGTTCAATATGCGTTCGGTCGGGTAGGTCCTGCGTTAGGTAATGGAATTTAGAAATGTATTTTTTCATGGAATAGGCAGATGTATTGGCAACGAAATTAAACAATGTAAAACACTATAATCGCAAATCTTTCAATTGTGATTCTTCCAATACAATCCGTACACTTTCTTTGCCTTTGTACTCCCATTTTATTAATCGGATACAATTATCGGCTATCTCGATCCCGGTGATATCACCATCATCAAAACAACAGCAGCCACTGTTAAAATAGGTGTCTAAATAACCCTTAAAATCGGGCGGACGAAACCTTTCTAAATGCAACTTGTCAATTCGCGCTTGTATTGCCGCTTGTTGTTCGCCCGTGGCGGATGCTAAACTTTCGTACAAGATCTCTAACTCGGTTAACGACCGAAAAACCGGCTGGTGTGTATGCCCGGTAATTAAGACAATATCCTTTCGTTTCGAACTCCATTCATACATCAGGCGGTTATGGTCGGTTTTTAACTGGTCGTTATTGGCAGGCGTGTTGGGATTTATTCGCAAGTAAGATTGAAACGGGGCCCAAACGTCAGACACAAACCATTTGCTGAACCAGTTACCATCGCTTTGCAGGTCGCCCTGGTGGCCGTGGGTTAGGTAGATGGACAGCTTTTTATTGTTGACTGTTGTCTCTAAAACTGCACCCTCATATACTTTTACCTGTTGCCCATAAACTTGCAACAGGCTTACCATTGCCAGCGGATCGTTGTCCCAATACAGATCATGATTACCGAAGATTTTGATAAAAGCATTACGCGCTAAAAATTGCTTTTCGGCCTCGAAGGTTTTCTTGTTATGGCGTTTAATGGTGAGAAAAATATTTTCCCATAACTCTTCGCTGTCACCAAGGTTGATGTAGCAAAATCCCTCTTTATTATACTGATCAAGTGCCGCCAGATAGTTTTTGGCTGATCTGGCGAAGATGTCTGATCCATCTCTTGCCCCTTTATGCTGATCGGATAGGATGATAAACCTATCTTTATCGGCACTAAACGGAACAACCAACCCGCGCTTACCGGGGTTGGTTGTAATATTTTGATACAAATCACCCAGTGCTTTATCAACCCGTTTTTTATCGGGCCTTGACGACCATTTATTGGCCAGGCGGATAACGGGTTTAGTTAATAAGCGTTGCAGAAGTTTGCGCATTGTTAAAGTAACATAGAATAAAGCGGATTGTGTGGAAGAGGAGTTTCATACTAATAAAAAATATTTCCACATCACCATGATTTGCTAAAAATATTAGCAATATTTGTGTCATGGCACATCAGGATAATCCGGAGTTTTTTAAGGGGCGTGGGGCACAAGTTAATACCGACAACAAGTTTTTAAAGCGTAAATATGTGCTGGACCATATCGAAGGATTGGACGAGCCGTTGCTTGAAAATAGCGTAACGCAATTGTTTGAAGAGACCCCCAAAAAGATAGTAAGCGAATCAAACAGCCCCGACCTAAGCGGAATGTATTCTATTAACCCTTACCAAGGGTGCGAACATGGTTGTATTTATTGCTACGCCCGTAATACGCACGAATATTATGGCTTTAGCGCAGGGCTTGATTTTGAGCGTAAGATCATTGTAAAACGCAATGCGCCCGAACTGTTGGAACAATATTTTAACAGGCGCAATTATCAGCCGGTTGTTATACTGCTATCGGGAAACACAGATTGTTACCAGCCTATAGAGCGCCGCTTAAAAATTACCCGCAGATTGCTGGAGGTGTTTTTGCAATACAAAAACCCGGTAAGCATAATCACCAAAAACAATGTCATCATCCGCGACCTGGACATTATTACCGAGCTGGCCAAGTTGAATTTGATCCATGTAAATGTATCTATCACCTCATTGAACGAATCGCTTAGGCAAAAGCTGGAACCACGTACGGTAACCGCAAGCGGGCGGCTTGGTGTGATACAAAAGCTATCAGAAAAAGGGGTGCCGGTAAGGGTAATGGCTGCGCCGATAATCCCGGGATTAAACAGTAACGAGATCCCCGATATTATTAAAGCCGCTGCCGACCGCGGCGCACTATCAGCCGGTTTTACTATTGTGCGCTTAAACGGCAGCATTTGCGAAATCTTCACCGACTGGATCCACAAAGCCTATCCTGACCGCGCAGAAAAGGTTTTAAACATGATCAAATCATGCCATGATGGTAAGTTAAACGACAGCGAATTTGGCCGCCGTATGCGCGGCGATGGCCCGGTTGCACAATCCATCACCCAATTGTATAAAATGGCCTGTAACCGCTTTTTAGCCGGCCGCGAAATGCCGGAGTATGATTATACTTTATTTACACCAAAGGGTGGGAAGCAGACGAGTATGTTTTAGGAGTCGGCTTTTATTTCAAAAATATAATACTTGCCTGCAAAATATTTTAAGACGATCTCTTTTACCTGGTGATTTTTTTTAAGCTTAATAACGTGTTTAATATCGTCACCTAATGTTAGGCGCATGTTTTCTTCAAATTCATTGGGATCCTTTACGTTTACCTTGGCCAGGTCCTTCGATATAGATTTTATAACAGACAGGGTTTTAGAATAGTCTGAGTTTTGCTCGTTGATAAATGACTTTTTAAAGTAATAAGTATGGTGATTGTTATAAACTTCAACATCTCCCGCAAGTATATTTAAGATAGCGGCGTTATCGCCGGATATTAGTATCTTCCGTACTTTATCGAAAGCAGGGATAGCTTTAACGTCAGGTCCCTTAGGGAAAAGCTCCTGTGAATTATTATTTATTTTGATACTCGAAAACTTGCCTTTTTTATTTACCTCGACAGATAAATTAGTTTTAGCGTAATTCCATTTATCGCCATATTCACCAATGTTTTCTATGGAAGACGGTTTGCCAAAGACCTTTTCGGTTGCTGCTTTGTCCGTGCCTAACCTGGCGTTTTTAAAACCGAGGTCGGTTTCAATATCTGACCCTGATACTTGTATGCTCCAAATAACGTCGGTAGCTTTTGCGGCATATTCAAAAACGATATAAAGCGATCTGTCTGGTTTTAATGGGAATGCTTCATATTCAAACCCATCATCAAATTTGCCGGATTTAAAGGGTTTGCCTAACTGAGTTTTTGCAGCCTCGCGATATTGACCAATCCTAAAACCAAACAGGTCGGTATAAAACTGTTGGGCATTGGCATTAACGGTAAATAAAATGATAAAAATAGAGAGAAGCTTTTTCATTAAAGCAATGGTTTTAATCCAATTCCGGATACATGCTTCGTACCAGCGTGCGCAGCGAAAGCTCAACCAAAACACCTAAGCCTATGCCAATGGTGTAGCTGGCAATGTCGC
>JACMRC010000378.1 GCA_014376655.1 Mucilaginibacter sp.
AGCGCGCGCAAGCTGGCCCTTAGCCTTAACTTATCAATGAAGTTAAGCGATGTGGATTACCAGGCCGACAAAAGCAAAGCGACGTTTTACTATACAGCCGAAGGCCGCGTGGATTTCCGCGAACTGATTAAGAAAATGGCCGAAACCTTCCGCATCCGTATAGAGATGCGCCAGATAGGTATGCGCCAGGAAGCAAGCCGTTTAGGTGGTATTGGCTCTTGTGGCCGCGAGTTGTGCTGCTCTACCTGGTTAACTGATTTTAAAACAGTTTCTACTTCAGCTGCGCGGTACCAAAATCTTTCGTTAAATACGTTAAAGCTGGCCGGCCAATGCGGTAAATTAAAGTGCTGCTTAAACTACGAGCTGGACACTTATATGGATGCGCTGAAGCATATCCCCGATAATGTAAACTACCTTAAAACGCTTAAAGGCGATGCCCGTTTGCAAAAGACGGATATCTTTAAAAAGCAGATGTGGTTTAGCTACCCGCGCGAAGAAAACTGGATAGCCGTACCATTGGCACGTGTTAAAGAGATCCAGCAGATGAACAAGGACGGCGTTTTGCCTGATGACTTGTTGGTGTTTGTTGAGGTTGAGAACGAGCCGATAAAAGCCCTGGATTACGAAAACGTTGTTGGCCAGGACAGCCTTACCCGTTTGGATGAGCGCAACCGCAATAACAACAAGAAGAAAAGCAACAACAATAACAAGAACCGCAACAAAAACAGGCCGAACCCTAATAATCCAAACGCTGCTGCAGCCCCTAACGGCAACCATCCACGACCGGCAAATGCCGGCGGGCAGCCAAATAATAATGGCGGTCAACCACGCCCGCAAGGACCAAGACCAGAAGGCGGACAACCAAATAACAACGGCGGACAACCGCGCCCACAAGGACCAAGGCCCGAAGGCGGGGCCGGAAACCCTAACCGGGACCGCAACAGGAATCGTCCGAACAACAACAGAAACCGCCCACGCCCGGATGGAAACACCGGCGGCGGTGGCGAAGCACCAAAAGAGTAAGTAATGAAGATTGCTTTTAAATATATATTCCCCGCCATGATGGCGCTTTTAGTACTGTCATGGGCGGGTTGTACAGACCCCAATGCTGTTGTTGATAAAAACACCGAGATCGGCAATAATAACTGGGCCTATACCAACAAGGTAAAGTTTGAGGTTAAAATCGATAACGAACAAATCCCTTATAACCTATACCTTAACCTGCGGGTAACAGCCGATTATAAGTATGCTAACATGTTTGTACTGATAAGCCAGGTAAATCCGGATAAGAAATCGGCCGGCACGCGTTACGACGTTAAACTGGCTAATCCCGATGGTGAGTGGCTGGGTGATGGATCTGGTAATTTATATAGTTACCAAACGCCTTTCCGCACCAACTATAAGTTTCCGGCAAAGGGCACCTATACTTTCCAGATAGAACAGAACATGCGCGATAACCCATTGAAAGAGGTGAGTGATGTTGGGATAAGGGTGGAGAAGGCGCAATAAATGTGCAGATGCGTGAATATGCAGATGTGCAAATGATTTAGTAACTCTATAATTCAGTAATCCGGTGCGATATTTTTTCATCTGCACATCCGCATATCTGCACATTCGCAGATTTTTCCTACCTTCGTTTTGCTAATATTTTTATCAAAATGACCGTCGCTGTTTTAGTTGCCTCCCTTATTATATTGTTAATTGCTGTGTTGCTTTTTTTAAAGAAGCCGGCCGCTGCTGATGGTGTTTCGGCAGATGAATTTGCGCGTTTAAAAAACGAGAATACCGCACTAAGTATATCATTGGCTAAAGCCGAGGAGCGTGCTTTAGGCCTGGGTTTAGAGCGTGATAAGGCAGACCGATTATTACAGGACGAACGCGAACGCTATGATACAGCAATTACCGCTCTTAATCAGGAATTGCTTACGGAGAAGAACCGCATGGCCAAGGCCGAAGAATCATTCAAAGCACAGCGCGAGCGCTTAGGCGACCAGGAAAAAAGCATCCAGGAGATCCAGGTAAAATTTCAAAAAGAGTTTGAGAATGTTGCCGAGAAACTGCTGAAAGAAAAATCAAAAGAATTTATTGATGTTAACCGCACCAACCTGGATATTATCCTGAATCCGCTTAAAGAAAACCTGAAAGCGTTTGAGGATAAGGTAGACAAGGTCTATAATATGGAAGCCGCCGAGCGCAATACCATGAAGGGTGTAATTACCCAATTAATGGAATTGAACAAGCAAATTAGCGACGAAGCCCAAAACCTAACCAAGGCACTAAAAGGCGATAACAAAAAGCAGGGTAACTGGGGCGAGGTAATCTTAGAGAAGGTATTAGAAAGATCTGGCTTGGTTAAAGACCAGGAGTACCGCCTGCAGGCCAGCATAACCGGCCTGGATGGTGTAAGGATGCAACCCGATGCTATAATTGACCTTCCGGATGATAAGCACTTAATTATCGACTCTAAAGTGTCATTGATAGCTTACGAGCGTTTGGTTAACTGCGAAACAGAAGAAGAGCGTAAGCTATTCAGCAAGGCGCATGTAGAATCTATCCGCAGCCATGTGCATGGGTTATCATCCAAAAACTATCACGATCTGTACCAGATCAACTCACCAGATTTTGTATTGCTGTTCATCCCTATAGAATCATCGTTTAGTTTCGCGGTACAGATAGATTCTGAATTGTTTAGCGATGCCTGGGATAAGCGGGTGGTAATTGTTAGCCCGTCTACCTTATTAGCTACGCTGCGCACCATTGCCAGCATCTGGAAACAAGAGCGCCAAAACCGTAACGTATTAGAAATTGCCCGCTTAAGCGGTGCCATGTACGATAAATTTGTAGGCTTTGTAAACGATATGGAAGGCATCGGCAAAAATATTAAGCTTAGCCAAAATGCTTACGATAACGCCATTAATAAACTAACCGAAGGCAACGGCAACCTGACTAAAACGGCTGAAAAAATTAAGGGCCTTGGCGCCAAGGCTAATAAGCAATTAGATCAAAAATACATCGAGATTGGCGACGACGAAACTTTGTTAAACGAATAGTTTTATCCCCTATATATGAAAAAATTAATGCTGCTGGTATTACTTGTAAAAACCATGGCTTGCTTATCGCAGGATACTGCGGGATTAAGGCTTAAAGCCAAGGATGCTAAGACTATTTATATAACCACGGTTGATCTGCACAAATCCAAAGACGAACTGTATGCGACTGCAAAACAATGGACTGTCGATTATTTCAAACAGCCTAAAGGTATTACCCTTACAGAGGATAAAGCGGCCGGTACGCTTTTCGGTAAAGCGCTTGCGTTTGTTTACGCCGATCCAAAATCAAAACCCTATAGTATGGGGATGGCTGTACAAATAGATTGTAAAGCCAATCATTACAAAATCAGGCTTTACGATTTTCAATTTCTTCAGGAAACTACGCCAAAAGGAGGTCGGCCCGTTTATCGTTTATTTAAACCCAACGACTTGGTGGCCATGTTAAATAACGGTGGTAAAACCGGATCAATGAGTCCGAAAGCGGCGCACCAGCTCCTTAAAAACTTTGACAAGACAGTTTTGCTAACAATGGAATCTTTCCGTAAAACGATGGGTACAAAATAACCGGGTAAAGCTAATTCCTGCTTATCACATTCTGGATATCAGATACCATTTTCATTTTTGCGCCCATCTTCATTTTCTCGCCCATTACCATGTTATAATCAAGGCTCATGGTGCTGGTCATTGCGGTGAAATAGTTTTCTGCTATGTTGTAAACCAATTTGCCTTTACCGCCCCCGTTTCCGGTCATGTTCATTCCGCCATTTTTTTCAGAATCCATTCCGAAGTTCATCGTCATGTCCATATCAAAATAAGCAAGATTTGCCCTTATGGCTATCAGCTTATAAGTGCTTTTGGCCTTCATATCTAAATTCATTCCCGCTACCGGCAGGTTTACCGGCACTTCCTGTGTAAAAGACTCACCTATATTTAATGGTTTTTCGGGGAACTGTACATTACCTTGTAGCGAGTTAACCATGGTTTTCATGGCCGTTTTCATTTGTTCATTAGCTCCTGAACCTGCTACAGAATCTATCTGGAACTTACCATCAATCTCACTTTGGCCATACACTACCTGCCCAATAATCGGATTTTTAGGCATCGGCGTTTCTTTGCCGTTAACGATAGATTTGATAGTCATATCCTTATAACGCATAGTAACCGGGAAACTATTATTAGGTACAACGGCGCCCGTTGTAATGTCAAGCTTAGTGGTCATGTCCATTTTCATAAGCATGGGCTTTGCCTTAGCAGATTTAGCGGTGGTCTTTTTCGATTTAACCGGAGCGCCGGGCATACCTATCATTTCCATATTCATCACCATTTTCATAGTTGTGTTGTAACCATGATTAGGCAAAAATTTTAATTTAAACTGGATCGCTTTCTGGGCTTTTACAGTTATCGCGGCAACGCTTATAGCAAGTATAAAAGCAAATTTTTTCATGGGTAGTTGGTTAGGTTATTTATAATTTGATTTAAATGTATAAATAATGTTACCAGTAACCGCAAAAATCTTTTAGCAAAAAAAAGCGCCGAAGGCGCACAAAATTTTTTTATTCCCCTTCACTATTGGGAAACGCGTTCCAGCCCTGCGCTTTTAATGGATGCACCAAGCCTGCTTTAGTTATTAAATTACACCCCGAAGCTGGTTCAGTAATGTGCCCTATAATGGTGATATCCATTTTAAACTTTATCTTTTCGTAATCGGCTTG
>JACMRC010000379.1 GCA_014376655.1 Mucilaginibacter sp.
GAAAGCTTAAAGCGAAAAGACCAAAGCGGCCTTTAGCTTTAAGCTTTCTGCTTTAAGCTAAACCATGAGGGACATTACCACATCGAAAGAAAAGCTGCTTAAAAAAATCCGCCAGGCATTGTTGGAGAAAAGGGACAACCCTTACCCCAACTTGGAGAATTTGCCACATTATCCCCCGGCACCGGAAAACCTTGATTTAATGTTTGCCGAAGAGTTCATGGCCGTTAAAGGGCAATTTGCTTTTTGTGAAGACGAGGTAGAATTTATTGAAACCCTTTTAGAATTAGCCGAGCAGCGCAACTGGCGCAAAATATACTGCTGGGAACCCGCCCTGCAAGAAATACTGGCCCGCTACGAATACCCTTATTTTGAGACCGACAAAGACTTTGAACAAGCTGAAGTAGGATTTACCCTTTGCGAAGCTTTAATTGCCCGTAATGGCAGCATAATGCTGTCAAATGGCAACGCTGCCGGGCGTAGGTTAAGCATTTATCCCGGCGTGCATATTGTACTGGCTTATACATCGCAATTAGTCCCTGATCTGAAAGATGGTTTCGCACTTATCAAGAAAAAATACGGTGCCAATATCCCATCCTTGATATCCAACGTTACCGGCCCAAGCCGTACCGCCGACATTGAAAAAACCCTGGTTTTAGGCGCACATGGCCCTAAAGAGGTATTTGTATTTTTGTTGGAGGGGTAAATTCAACGCCAAACGTCGCCAATTATCCGTCCTCTGCCTCTTCAAGTGTCTACACTTGAAGAATAATATTGCAAGCGTCCTCGCTTGCGTCCATAGCAACAAAGTTTCAAGTTTGGACACTTGAAACGGCAGTAGTAAATCACCTTTTTTTTCTCGTATACAAATACTACTTTAGCTTTATAAACCTAATCACAATGAAAGCTAAAACACTTATTATTTTGTTGGTCATTTTAGTAATTCTATGGCTACCAGTATCAATATTTAATCTATTCGGTACCAGTCGGCACGTTACCGTTCAAATCCGTCATGATCATGGTGCTGTCATCATAGATTCAAAGAAAGTCAGGGTTCCGTATACAATGCAAGAAACTGCGATCTCCACTCATGCAGACGGAGCTATTGAATTTTTATTTCTTGAAAATTATGGCATTTGCCTGGCTACCTCTTTTATAGAATTAATAATGAGCCTTTTGCTGGTATTTATACTTTGTATAAATACACTTGAGGGTAGGTTGCGCAAATACAGAATTTTAGCAATTAAGACTTTGTTTTTACCTATAGCTGCACTTATATTATCTGAAATATGCAGCCACTATGTTAACAACGCATGGCTGATAGACACAAAAAATGGAATTAATGGTAACGCCGGACTTTTCGGCATTAATGCTACATTTTTAAATATGAATTCCGGAACACTTAATTTAAGTTATAAGCCTGGTATACAATTATTTATTATACCATTGATAGCTTTAGCTATTGTACTACGTAATACAAAAAGTAGAGAAGAAGGAACTGTTTAACTCATAACTCCGCCTCTTCAAGTATCCAAAGTTGCAGAATAATATTGCAAGCGTCCTCGCTTGCGTCCATATCACTAAAAAGCGGTTAAGCGTCTTCGCTTAACCCTTTTTAGTTTCAAGTGTGGACACTTGAAACGGCGGTGAGGATATTACTTATTATCCGCCTTCAAAACCTCGCTAACAGACTGGCCTATGTTGCCATTTGGAGCCTGTATATGCAATAATGCGGCAACAGTTGGTGCAATATCTGTGATATGGGTTGGCTTGCTTGTAGCGCCGTGGTTAATGCCCCAGCCCATAAATACCATTGGCACGTGCGTATCGTAAGGGTTCCAGGTACCGTGGGTAGTACCCGTTGGGCCGCCATCGCCAGACCCATGACCCGTATAATACGCCGGTTTTAAAATTACCTGTATAGTTCCGCTGTTGGCAATGTTATAACCGTTAATAATAAGTGTACGCAATGCCTCGGGAATATTGGCTGTGGCAGCTTTTTCCATATCAATAGCAAAAGCTATTTCGGGTTGTTTTTGCAGGTATTTGATGCAATCGTCTTTTAAAAATTCGGCATCTAATTTAGTTTTCTTGATAGCTGCATAATTAAAATTAACCTGGTAATTGTCCAGGTTGATGATCAAATTATCGGTGTTATATTTATCAGCCAGCAACTTGTTCAAATTTTTTAAAGTAGCGGCATCATCCCAGTTACCTGCCGGTATGTTATGATCTTTTAAAAAGGTTGAGTTATGTGCCGCCCCGTGGTCGGCAGTTAAAAACACGGTGTAATTACCTTTACCCAGTTTTGCATCAAGCATCAGGAAAAAGGCATTAATGTCCTGGTCTAAACGCAGGTAGGTATCTTCGGTTTCAATGGCGTTAACCCCGTATTGGTGGCCAACATAATCAGTAGATGACAAACTTACCGCTAAAAAATCCGTTACTCCACGAACGCCCAGGCGTTCGTTATTAACCGCCGCGGTAGCCAAATCAAGTGTTAAAGTATTACCATAAGGCGTACTGCGGATCATCCCCAGGTTGCCTTTATATAATAACGATGTTTTTACCGGCATTGTAGGCGCATCGGCCCCTTTAAATTTCCCTTCGTATTTGTTATTGTCATCTGTACTTTGCAGATAGGTGTTAAGCGGATAAAGGCTGCTCCAATCCTTCTTCAAATATGTTTCAGGCAGTTTTTTGGCATTAAAATCTTTAACCCATTGCGGTAAGTCCTGCATGTAATAAGTGCTGGTTATCCAGCTACCACTCTTGTCATCAAACCAATAAGCCGCGTTAGCACTGTGCCCGGCAGGTAAAATTCCACCACGATCTTTTAAGGCGATGCCGATAACCTTTGAGCGGAAATTTGTAGCCAGCCTTAACTCGTCGGTAACAGTAGTAACCAGCAAATTGCGCGGCGACATTTTGCCGGCGGCAGATGTACTACCTACTGTTTGCGCTATACTATCCCCTGTACAATACATGGTTTTGCCTGTCGCCTGGATAATAAAATCGTTACCGGCAATGCCATGAATGGCCGGTACTGAGCCGGTATAAATAGCTGTATGGCCGGCAGCGGTTACGGTAGGTATATAATCTATATTGGCATTCTCGCAGCTAAAACCTTCGTTCAACATTCTTTTAAACCCACCTGCACTGTAGCGGTCATAAAAGCGATAAAGGTAATCCCAGCGCATTTGGTCGACCACAATACCTACTACCAATTTTGGTCGGGCTAAAGTAGTAGTTGCAGGGGCAGTAGCAATTGCCTTCTTTTTTGATTGGGCGTTAGTATTAACAGCAACGCCGACACATAGCAGGAATAACAGGTATTTAATTTTCATACTCGGAGTTTAATGATTGCAAAAGTCAATATTACAAATAAAACTCTATATGAACTTTGTGTTAACAAAAGCGTTGCAATTAATCTGCAAAAGTCAGTAATGAGTGTTGGCTGGCCGTATGCAAATCGCGCCAGGCTCGGTTAATTTCGGTATCGGTACTTGCGGCAATCAATCCACATAGCGGGTATAGTTTGTCTACCAACTCACGAGCGGTTATCGCCAGGAGACGACTGGTTGCGCTCACGTTATTTAATAATTCGCCTGACACCGTTTGCTCCGCCGTTATCGCTTCCCATGAGGCATCAACCGCTTTAAAAAAAGATTTTCGTAAGTTGTTCATTTCTTTATTTGCCATAGCCAGCACATCAATCAAATACAGCTTTTGTGGCGCGGTGATTCGTGGATGATTCATCCGGCCACTAAACACATCAGCACATAGATCAATAAAATGTATGGCGATGCCGGATATGTTAACCGCGAGCGTAGCTTCTGCCAGTTGTAAAAACGGATAATGATACAATGCCCCATCAACTCTGACTGCCGATGGATCAATTTTAAACTGCCTGTTCTTTGGCACTTCCACATCTTTAACCTCAAAGGCATCGCTGCCGGTAGCTACCATGCCTATATATTTCCAGGCCGGCAAAATGGTTACATCCTTTTTATCGAAGATAAATGGCAGCACCAGTTGCTCGCCATCGTCATTTAAAACCGGCACGCCGTTGTTTTTTATGGCGCAATTGGCGGTAATGTGCGTGGCGTGGTGCGCGCCACTGGCGTATTTCCAACTACCGTTAATCCGATACCCGTTTTCGGTGATCTCGGCGGTGCCGCCTACCGCCCCGCTGCCGGCAAGGCAAACAGTATCACTATTAAATACCTGCTGTGCAACCTCCGGATCAATAAATCCACCGAACCAGCCCGCGCCGCTGCAAAGGGTAACCACCCAACCGGTGCTACCATCGGCCCAGCTAATGGCTTCCTGCAGGCGTACCAGGTCGGCAAGGGTTATTTGCTTGCCGGTATAGGTTTGCGGCACCAATAGTTTAAACCACCCGCGACTATAAACAATTTGCAGTTGATTTTGGGTTAACATGCCCAGGGCCTCGGCCTCAACAGCTTCTGCACGAATTATATCTGCATCGCGTTGGTCAATATATTTTGAAGGGTGAAGTGCAATGTTTTCCATTTAATTTGATGGGTTAAGGGCTTGTTCTTTTCGCCAGGTGGCGCGCCAATCATAAAAGCCAAATATGGCTACGATGAATAAGAACAGCGTTAATGCCGAAAATGATACCAGCTGCTTTTGCCAAAGCAAGGGTATGGCAAATATGTTTGATACGTTTAACAAGATCCAGTTTTCCAGCTTGCGCCTTGCCAGCAGCCACATACCCGCCCATGCTGTTGATGATACCCACGAATCCCAAACCGGGACAGTAGAGCCGGTAAAGTTTTTCAGTAACAGATAAAGTACCCCCCACCCCACAAAAACTATCAGCAGGGTTACTATCCACTCTTTGCGGGTACTCCAACTTATTTTTACGGGCGGTTCGTCGCGTTTCTTTATCCAGTAGATCCAGCCATACACGCTCATCACTACATAATAAACACTAAGTGCCGATTCCGCATACAGGTCCGCCATCAGTAAAATATAAATCCCAATAAAAGTGCCCACTATACCAGTGGGGTACAGCAATATGTTATTTACTTTGGCCAGCAGTACTTCGATAACGCCCAATATTACGGCCGCCCATTCCCATGGCGTGGTATGCTGTACCTGCTCTTTAAAAAGTTGGATAATATGTTGCGCATCCATAAGTTAAAAGTTTTAAAGACTGTTTAACCAACGGAAATTTTCTCGTCGACTAAACAGTCTATGCTATTTTAATTAAAACTTGATACTTACTGACGCTAAGAAGTTAGCCGGTGCCTGGGTAAAGAAGTAGTTGTAGTTAATGGTTTTACCACCTTCAATATCAGGGTAGGTTGCACCATCGCTTTGGTATTTAGCGCTGAATATGTTATTAATCAATAAGCCAATACCAATATTTTTTACCCCTTTAACACTGAAATTATAGTTCAGCCTTACATCGTTCACAAAATAATGCGGTAACGCGCGGCTTTGGGTTGA
>JACMRC010000380.1 GCA_014376655.1 Mucilaginibacter sp.
AACCCATTATAATAGATATGATCAAAATTGCGAAGCCAACCACAGCCAGCAGGTCGCCGTTCGAGTCGCCTACTGCCGTGAAAGCATAGGCAGCAAAACAAAATATAGCCAATACCAACCGTATGGATAGCGGGATAAACTCGCGCCCCAGGTATTGCTTCTCTGTAAAGATTATTTTCTCGGTCATTTTACTTTATACAATTCGAATATAGTTACTTTTTTGGTGTTTTTAGTTACTTTATATCTGTCATCCAACCGGGCACCGCCTACCCATATAATTTCGCCGTTGCCGTTTATTAATAAAGGCACTTGCTCTTTTTGGTGCAGCGGTATTTTTAAGCCGATAAAAAAATCGCTAAGTTTCTTTTTTGTTTTCATCCCCAACGGGTAAAAACTATCGCTTTGCTGCCAGGCACGTATACTTAACGGATAGCTCAATTTATCCGCATCAACAGAAACTGCTAACGGGTTATCTTTTACTATCAGTGGTGTATCGTCATGCAAAACGGTTAGCTTATAGTTACCATAATTGATAGTATGGTCATCTACAGTAATATTTATCTCCGGCTGTTCCACTTCATTTTTTGGGGCGATAATTAAATTATCCCTGTCCAATATCAGCCTAAAACTACCAGACTCAAATACCCTGCCTGCATGTTTGTTTAATGCCGATACCAAATCATCAATGGCAGTTTCATTAAAACCAAAGTCTTGCAGCAATTTAAACAGCAATAACCTTTGTGGCTTTAGCGCCTTTACCGCATCAATTGGTAAAAGCACGTCCCCATCCCGATAGGTAAATAGTTGCTCCTTTAATTCGGCAAGGCGCAGCTCAAGCATCGTTTCCAGGTCGCGGAAGTGTTGCAGGTTATTCTCGAACGTTTTCTCCAGGCCCGGATTAAGCTTCTTTAGCGCAGGTACCACTTCATGCCTTAACTTATTACGCGCATATTTTACCGAAGCGTTCGAGCTATCTTCAACGTATGGGTAGTTATTACCCGCTACCAGTTTTTCTATTTCCTGGCGGGATAAGAACAACATGGGCCTAACCAGCCAACCATTTTTAGGCAAGATACCATGCAGGCCGGCAATGCCGGTGCCGCGCACCAGGTTTAACAATATTGTTTCAATTGCATCGTTTTGGTGGTGCGCAAGCGCAATGGCGGTGTAGTTATGCTGCTGCCTTATTTGCTCAAACCATTGATACCTAAGGTTGCGCGCCGCCATTTGGATAGATATTTTATTGGCAGTGGCATAGTTTTGGGTATCAAAATTTATAGTATGAAAAGGCACGTTGCATTGCCGGGCCAGTTGTTTACAAAATGCCTGGTCAGCATCAGCTTCAGCACCCCGCAATTGAAAGTTACAGTGTGCAATAGCAAATTTATACCCCGATGATAGTAATAAATGAACCATCAATACAGAATCCATTCCACCACTTACCGCAGCCAGCAGCGTTCCGTTAAGTTCAAACAGGTTGTTTTGGTCAATAAAATCGGTAAATTTTTTATCCGGAAGCATCATCAAAATTATTAATTTAATAACCCCAACAAAAAACTAATTTTGCAGTAGTGAATAAATACGTTTTAAGTTTAATGTTTTTGCTGACGGCAATGGCTGTTTTGGGTCAAAACAAATCAAGAGTTAACTTGATTAGTTCGTCGGTCATGGAGGCTGCGCGCGGGGCAAACGGCCAACAAATAATAAAAGTACGTAACGGCGTATTTAAACAAGACTACTCCACCTTAACATCAGACAGCGCTTACTTTTATCCCGACCAAAATCTTGTTGATGCTTTTAGCCACGTGGTTATTAACCAGGGCGACACGGTACATATTTATTCGGACCTGCTGCATTACGACGGCAATACCAAAGTAGCCACATTAACCAACCACGTTATAATGGTTGATAAAGATGCTACGTTAACTACCGATAACTTCACCTACAACACTGCTACCCGTATAGGCACATATATTGAAGGCGGCAAACTGGTTAACAAGGGCAATACATTGGTAAGTAAAAACGGCTATTACTTTTCGTTCACCAAGGATGCTTACTTTAGGTATGATGTGGTTTGTACTACGCCCGATGCGGTTATAAAAACGGATACCATGCGCTATAACTCGGGCACCCGCATTAATTACTTTTACGGGCCAACCATTATGACCGGTAAGGATAAAGATGTTTTATACACCGAAAACGGCACCTATAACACCATAACCGAGCAGGCCGCTTTTGGCAAAAGGAATTTATATATAAATAAAACAAAATCATTAAGGGGCGACAGCTTGTTTTACGACCGATTAAAGGGCTATGGCCGCGCGGTTAAACACGTGACTTTTAATGATAGCCAGGACAAGATGACCCTTAAAGGCGAATTGGGGGTTTACCATAAATCGAACGAGGAGGCATGGGTGACAGATAATGCCTACATGATTTTTGTGACCGAGGACAGTAGTGCCGCAAAGCCCGCTGGTAAAAAACTACCTGCCGATTCGCTGTTTAAAAATGCTAAAACCTCAATAGTCGATAGCCTTACAAAAAAAGCTACAGCAATTGCTAATGCCCTACCTGCGGATAAAAAACTGACGTTAAAAGGTATTACAGATTCGGTCACGAAAAAGCAGGGTGACATTACTAAGTTCATCAACTCAAATAGTAAAACTGTAAAAAGTTTAACCGACTCACTTGTAAAAAAACTGCCTGCCAAAGCCACGGTTACTACAGCACCAAAGAAACCACCGGTTAAGGCCACGCTGCCGCCGATTAAAAAACCGGTTGTGCCCCCACCTGTAAATACAACCATGCCACAGATTAAGGCACCAAATACACTACCAACAATTAAAAGAACGCCGCCGCCGCTGCCCAGTGTAACCCCCCAAATTGTATACAGGTTTGCTGATACTGTAAGGAAAGAGGAAAAACCCAAACCGGGCATACGGTACGACTCGCTATTTTTTGCTGCCGATACTTTAAAAACCCAGATGATGACCTACAAGGATTTTAAAATATTAAAGCAGCAGCAATATGATGCTACGCATATAGATACATCCATAAAAGTGGTTAAACGCAAGCCATCTATTATGTATAAGGTCCCGCCGAAGTACATAGAGCAAGAGCCTATCCCTTTCGAAAGGGATACCACGTATATGAAACCGGATTATTTTGGCAAACCAAAGGCAGTAGTTCCAAAACCGGCACGTAAGGCTGTGCCTAAAGCGGTGGTGAAAGCCCCTATAATTAAATTAAGTCCGCAGGACTCGCTTAAGGCTAAAAACAAGGCGGACTCAATTGCTTTACGGATGCCAAAAGCTTTGACAGACACATCGCATATAAGGATAGTGAGAGGATACAATCATGCTAAGCTGTTTAAATCTGATTTGCAGGCTAAGGCAGATTCGATGTTTTACAGCACCAGCGACTCCACCATCCGCATGTACGTAAACCCAATGATCTGGACGCAGGCTTCGCAATTATCGGGCGATACAATAAACCTGCAGATGAAGAATAAAAAGCTGGATAATCTGGATATGTACCCGGCAGCCTTTATTGTCAACCTCGAAAAAAACGACTCGACCGTTTATAACCAGGCAGGGGGCAAGCACATGCATGGCACTTTTAAAAACAGCAAGTTAAACGCGTTTGTTATCACCGGTAACGCCGAAACTATTTATTTTAAACGCGACAGTGTTAAAAACGAAGTGACCGATATGTCGCGCACGGTTAGCGGCAAGGCATTTTTTAATTTTGATAAAGGCGAAATAAGCAGCAATGGTTTTGTTGGGAAATACGAAGGCCATGGCTTGCCTTTAAGCAAAGTAAAAGAGGAGGACAAGATACTTAAAGGCTTTATCTGGAAACCTAAAGACCGGCCGGTATCAAAAGAAGCCATCCTATCGGGCTATAATAAAAAACCGGTGGTTAAAAAGCCGGTTGCTAAACCCGGCACTGCTACAAAGAAACCGGGCAAACCTTTACCCGTAAAAGCGGGTGCTGTTAAATTAAGTAAGGATACCCTTAACAACAATCAGCCTGCTTTAAAAATGGGTAAGGATAGCTTAATTAATAAGCCTACTGACCTGAAATTTCGTAAAGATAGCGTAGCAAAAGATACGGTTACCCAGCAACGCCGCTCGATAATATTAAAGCCGTAATTAACAAATCGGTTTTCTGTCCCAATGTTATTAGAACCTTGTCATTTCGAGCGAGCCGGGGCGGGCAAGCGCGTAAGACGCGACGAGAAATCTTATACGTCCTGCTTATAATCGCTCGTCTAAGATTTCTCACTCGTTCCTCGTATCGAAATGACAAATTGATTACAGCGTATTTAAAAACGCTACCAGTTTTTCAACTGCGATAGCACGGTGGCTTATGGCATTTTTTTCTGCAAGGCTCATTTCTGCAAAGGTGATGTTGTAACCATCTGGCTGGAATATAGGATCGTAGCCAAAGCCTGCTGAACCGCTTAGTTGCTCTCTTATAGTACCTTCAACCGTCCCTTCAAAAAAATGCTCATCGCCATTCCATACCAATGATATTACGGTACGGAAACGCGCCTTGCGATTAGTTACGCCGGCTAAGTTTTGCAACACCTTTACAATGTTGGCGGCATGGTTACCATGCTCGCCCGCATAACGCGCCGAGTAAACACCAGGATCGCCGTTTAGGGCATCTATTTCTAATCCGCTATCATCGCCAAAGCAATTAACCAAGTACTTATTATAAATATAATGGCTTTTTATCGACGCATTTGCTCTGAAGGTAGTACCCGTTTCGGCAATATTATCCTGGCAATTAATATCGTTAAGGCTTAAAAGCTTTATGCGGCTGTCATCCTGAGCTTGCCGAAGGATTGCGTCCACTTCTTCCAGCTTGTGCGCATTGTTAGTGGCAAATACTAACTGCTGCATTATAGGTTTTTCATTTGTTCCCAAAACACTTTTTTATTATCGGTGCTGCTCATCATCTCATCAAAGCTAAAACTGCGCAAAAACACACCGTTTTTCATTTTTTTATACTGATTAACTGGTGGCATACCCATACCGGCAGGTACAGCGGCCTCGCCTAATATCAATAGTTTTTCGGGTTTAAAGTAAGTTACTATATCGGTAACTGTTGTAACGGTAGCCTTAGCTATGTTTAAAATCGCCACATCATCTATATCATAATCCTTGCGTTTCAATATATTTTGTAGGGCGGCAAGGTGGTCGGCAGCTATAAAGTCTTCGGTGGGATAATGGGTTATTATTAAAAACTGCTTTTTATTACCACCCATATAATTAAACTGCGTGTCAGGCGTTTGTGTAACAGTAATTTGGAGGGCAGGACTTATAGTGCCAGGAGCAGCTGCAGTAGTAGGGGGCTGCGGTGGAGTGGTAGTTACAGTATCGGCAGGTGGTAATGTAGGCGCCGCTAAAGATGGCATTTGTCCTTCTTTTTCAAAAACAGGTTCGGACACATCAGCAACAGAGGTTGCAGGTGCTTGGGCAATAGATGCTTTATCGCCTTGCAGCAGGTAAATGTCATCCTGTAATATAAACCTTAATGCGGCTGGGTCCTCTACTCTCACTTTAACAAATTTTAACCAAAAATAGTTAAAGTGTTTGAAGCTTTATTGGCATATTCGCATAATTATAAATCCGCGTGTATTAAAACACCCTGGTTAGCAGTTATAATTGATAAATTTTACCGAAATTCGGGACG
>JACMRC010000381.1 GCA_014376655.1 Mucilaginibacter sp.
ACCAGGACGATAATTACCGTAGCCAATGGCCATGGAGGGATTGGTCTATCCATGCTTTTAATGAAAACCTGCCTTACGATAAATTTATTACCTGGCAATTGGCCGGCGATTTAATGCCCAATGCCGGTAAAGAGCAACTGTTAGCTACCGGTTTTAATCGCAACCATAAAATAACCGAAGAGGGTGGGGTGATAGATGAGGAGTATCGTGTAAGTTATGTAACAGATCGCACCAATACCTTTGGCAAAGGGCTATTAAGTGTTACTATGGAGTGTGCGCATTGCCATGATCATAAATATGATCCTTTCTCGCAAAAGGAATATTACCAGCTGTTCGCATTTTTTAATAATGTTAATGAAAAAGGCATTGTATCCGTAGTTGGTGGCCCCGAAACATACGCCAAAAAGCCAATGATGCAGATCACCAATGAAGATGTGAAAGGCATTTTAAAATTCGTAAATAAACAGGATACTAATAAATTGATCGTATCAGTAATGGGCGATACCGTACGGAAAACCTATATATTGAAACGGGGTAATTATGATACACCCGGCGATGAGGTACAACCCGGTACACCAAAAGCAATATTAACTTTCCCGGCAAGTTACCCCAAAAACAGGTTGGGCCTTGCTATGTGGATGTTCAATAAACAAAACCCGCTTACCGCGCGGGCATTTGTAAACCAGCAATGGCAGGAGTTTTTTGGCCGGGGTATTGTAAAAAGTTCGGGCGATTTTGGGATGCAGGGCGATCTGCCCAAAAATGCAGCACTGTTAGATTGGCTTGCAGTCGATTTCCGGGATCATGGTTGGAACATCAAACGTTTGGTTAAGCAAATGGTACTATCGGCAACTTATCGCCAGTCGGCTGTGATCAGCCCCGAGAAACTTAAACTTGACCCCGATAATGAGTTACTCTCATACAGCTCGCGTTCACGCCTGCCGGCAGAATTGGTACGCGATGTGGTTTTGGCCAGCAGTGGCTTACTAACAAAAACCATTGGCGGCCCAAGTGTTAACCCTTATCAACCCCCCGGTTTATGGGAGATGGCAAGCTCGGGCAGGGGGCAGTTAGCCACCTACAAGCAGGTACATGGGGCTGGCCTTTATCGCCGGGGTATGTATACATTAATTAAACGTACCGTACCACCCGCTACGCTGGCCATATTTGATGCCAGTAACCGCGACCAATGCGAAGTGCGCCGGCTACGCACCAATACGCCGTTACAGGCCCTGGTGATGATGAACGACCCTACTGTACTGGAAGCAGCAAGAGTGTTGGCGGCTAATTTATTAGCCGAGAACACTGCGGTCAAAAATAAAATTTACAAAGCTTTTAGGTTGATTGTTTGCCGTAGGCCCAATGATAAAGAACTGGCCTTATTAACCGCTTATTACCAGGGCGAGTTGAAAACAACAGACAGCCGTTCGGCAAATAAGCTATTAAACGTCGGTGAATATCCGTTGCCGGTTAATGCTGATAAAGTTAAGCTGGCGGTATTAATGAAAGTTATGGCTGCATTGTATAATTTGGAAGAAACCATTGTGAAAACTTAAGGGTTATGGAGAAAGATATTTTAGAGCATCACCTTAATTTAAACCGGCGCAAGTTTTTATCAAGACTAAGCCTTGGGTTGGGTAGCGTTGCCTTGGGTTCGTTGCTTATTCCTGATCTGTTTAGTGGTGCCGATAGTGCGGCTGATTTTATCCCGGGCATGCCCAATTTCGCACCGAAGGCCAAAAGGGTTATTTACCTTTTTCAAAACGGGGCACCATCGCAGTTAGAATCATTCGACTATAAACCCAAACTGCGCGAAATGATGGGACAGGAGTTGCCGCCATCGGTGCGCGGTAACCAGATCCTAACCGGGATGACAGCCAAGCAGGCATCGTTCCCGCTGGTTGGTTCGTTTTACGATTTTAAACAATACGGCGAAGGTCGTGCATGGATAAGCGACCTGTTCCCTCACATAGCAAAAATAGCCGACGATATCTGTATCATCAAATCCATACATACCGAGGCTATCAACCATGATCCTGCACTCACCTTTTTTCAAACCGGTGCACAGCAAGGTAACCGGCCAAGTATGGGTTCGTGGGTGAGCTATGGGTTAGGTAGCGAGAATAAAAACCTGCCGGCTTTTACCGTATTGCTATCAAAAGGCAAAGGAAATGGACAAGGCGTATATTCTAAACTTTGGAGCAATGGATTTTTAGATTCCATTCACCAGGGGATCCAATTTAGCAGCAGCGAAGACCCGGTACTTTACTTAAAGGACCCGGACGGTATGAGCCGTGATGAGCGTCGTAAAATGTTGGATAAATTGGCTGCCCTGAACGACATGTCCTATAAAGAATTTGGCGACCCGGAGATCAATACCAAAGTGCAGCAATATGAAATGGCGTATCGCATGCAAACCGAAGTGCCCGATATTATGGATCTTTCCAAAGAATCAGACGCGACAATAAAAATGTACGGGCCCGATTGCCTGGTGCCCGG
>JACMRC010000382.1 GCA_014376655.1 Mucilaginibacter sp.
CATGATAGTAGGAGCGTTGCCCGATTCGGTTAAACGGTAAAGCATACCGTAATCCTCTAAGGCAATATCAACCGTAGGTACCTTTTTGGTATAAGCGCTAAAGATCTTATCAACCCCAAACCCCGCCGACCAATAGTTGCTTATTACACCAACTGCACCTGCGTTTTCTAAAGCAATGGGTAATGTTCTTAAAGTATAACCGGTTTTCTTGATTCGTTTTGTCCAGGCAGCCGTCGTTGCAGCGCGTTCTGTTTTCATTTTATCAATTACCTCAGGGAAGGCAAACTCTTTCCAGTTATCATCAGGGCGGCCGGTTGGCTGCAGCATAGATATCATAACTAATTTACCTTTTACATTAGGTAACCATTTTTGGAAAGCTATAGAGTCTTCCAAATCAGGGACAATAATAGTTTGAGCGGTAACTGTCTTGGTACCCATGCCGGGGCTCCAGGCCAATTGTGTACCTTCTAATGATTTTACGCGTGGCGATATCATATCAATATGTGATATACCTCGTTCCCAGCCGCGCCATACGCCCCAGTTTTCTTTGCGGGCAGTAATACCCCAGCCTTTGTATTTTTCGAGCGCCCAATCGCCTGCTTTAGCCATTTGCGGCGTACCCACCAAACGGGGGCCAACACCATCAAAAAGCTCATGGGCCAATTTGGGTAGTTGCGAATTATTAGTTTCTTCTTGTACAATAGCGTCGACAACAGATTGGGCCGATTGCGCGAAAGTGGTGCTGCAAAGCAACATGCCGGCAAAAGACATAGCGATTTTAAGCCGACTGGTAAAGCGGATAGCGAGTTCAGTTTTCATGAACACAATTTAAAAATTTGTGCCGATGTATGCTAATTTATTAACAAATTATATATTTGATACAATGAAAACCAAACCTATTATCCTTATCAGCTTAGCAAGTATAGTTTTACTGGCTGGCATTTTCTTTTTAGTACGCGCAAAAAGCGGCTATAAATCACAATCAGCCCAGGTAAAAGAATTTTTAACAACGTTTAACGGCTATGTTGTTAAAGGCGAAGTTGATTCAATACACGCGTGTTTTGATGTTGGTGAGAAAAGCCAATTTTTGGAACGCTTCGCAAATATTATCGCGTTAAAAGCAGGGGTAGACGGTAAATCAAAACCACTGGCCGGTATCAATTTAGATATTGATAAAGCTGAGTTGAATTTTATAAATTCCGAAATAACAGAGGCTACTATACCTGTTAAATTTGTAAACGATTCTTTACCATCAAGATATTCTACTTTGGTATTCAAGATCCAAAAAAACAAAACGCTTAAATTGAAAATAACACAGGTTGATGCTAAAAGCTTTTTTACTGACCTGGTGGCTTATGAAAACTACATCAGGAGTAAGATGTTTTCTGAATCTGATATCTACAACCCAATAACGTTAAAGGCATTTATTACGGCTAATACGCTAAAAAGTAAATACGATAGCGTTATATGGTTCGCTCACTTAAAAGGGCAAACCTACTTTTATGTTGTTAAAGGTAAATGGGATTTTTACAAAGGGCCGTTATTGGATAGTGCCAAGTTGTATAAAATGGGGTTGGTAGGACCTGATCAAAAAGAGATAATACCACCCGAATATGATCTTATCCATAATATCAATGGCACATTTGAAAATCTGGTTGAAGTAGAAAAAGATCATAAAAAAGGATTTTATTATCTTACCGGTAAAATAGTAGTGCCTGTTAATTATGATCAGGTGTTTCCGGTAAACGATGGAAGTAACATTGCAGCATTAAGAAATGGCCAGGATTTTTATTGGCTTAAAAATGATTATAGTATATCAGAAAAGGTTGACCTTAAAATAGCCGATATACTTGCAAAGCTAAAGCCATCAACATCATTTACACTAAAAAATGATGGTACAGAAAATGTGACTGAATTTAACTCGCACGAGGAACATGGCAGTATTTATATTGCGCCATCCTATCTGGCCGAACTCAATTTGATACCCGTTATTCAATGCTTTAAAAATCCGTTGCGAAATCACGTCGAGTATGAAGGAGTAAGCGAAACGTATACGGTAAAAGCTAATGGTGCGATGGAAGATACAGGCAACTGGTTTCAAACAGCATTTTACAATATTAGGGAGTATTTTTTGGGAGGGCGATCTGGACTGTATGATAAAAAGAACCTAATAATAATTGATAACAAGCACAATAGATTTTTTACCACTGATATTATTTCAGAGCGCGGCGAAGATACGGAGGGATTATTAGACGATAGATGCGATGTTAATTATATAAAAGCCATCAATGATTCATTATTTGAGGTTAAGGCCGGCACGCAATTATATACTAACCTTTACGACAGTACAAAAATGATATCAGGCGGATTATTTTATCATTATTATATTATCAAGAACAATAAACTGGTTGAATTACCTAATAAAAGAACATTTGGTTTTACCAAATATGTAAAAATGGACGACACTTATCTGGATGGATGTTACAATATTCTGATCGGTAAAGGAGATTTAGAAATGCGTAAAAAACAAACTATAGATCATTTGACACCCGAGTTGTTAGCTTATATAAAAAACGAAATTTATGCTGATTACAGGTATCACTTTAAAGACCAACGCTGGAAAAAAATCTTTACAAACCTAACGGATGAGTGGGATGCTAAGAACCACCCTACCAATATGAATGTTGATGACTCCTTGACGGTAATAGACAAATACAACATTAACTTTATTAACGAAAAATTGAAGAGTTTAAAACCCGCCACGCTTGCTGCCAAATGAAAATAGTAGTACGCTTGTTATGGTATTTTGCGTTTTTCTGGGTACTGGTTTTAAGTGTCGGCACGTTTTTGCAGTATTATGATTTTACCACGCATAGCATATTTTTAGATCTAAAGCAATCGGCTATTAAAACCGGTTGGTATTTACCGGCGTTTTATTCACATATAATTGGCAGCAGTATTATTTTATTGATTGGGTTTGTCCAGTTCTCAAAGCGGGTTTATAATAACAGGCCATTGCATAAAGTTTTAGGTAAGATCTATGTATTTGGGGTCTTATTTATCTCGGCACCCGGAGCATACATTATGACGGTATTTATAAACCGCGGTCCATGGGTAACAGTGTCTTTCTTATTGCAAAACACCTTATGGATAGTATTTACTTTAGCTGCCTGGATATTAGTAAAAAACAAAAATATAGATGGCCACGTTAAAATGATGCGCAGGAGCTATGCGCTTGCCTTTGGTGCCGTAACTTTGCGTTTTTACATATATTTGTTTACCATTTTTGGCAACGGAGTTGGGTTTGCCAATAATTATATAATCATTTCGTTTTTAAGCTGGGTGCCAAATATTTTATTAATCGAGCTAATAAACCATTACAAAAAATCAAGTCTAAGTTTAACAACAACCAATATTTAGACTTATCATAAAAACACATTGATGAAAACATTACTTTCCTGCTTCGCGCTATGTTTATCTGTATTAACACTTAAAGCGCAGATCCCTAATTTTAGTTCAACTCAACACATCGACCAGGAATTTGGCCTGGGCACCATTAGCATAACTTATGGCAGGCCTGATGTAAAAGGACGTAAGATATTTAACGGTACAGAGCCTTTTGGTGTTGTTTGGCGCACAGGTGCCAACGCAGCTACCATAATAAAGTTTACTGACGAAGTAAGTATTGAGGGACATACAATTAAACCGGGTGAGTATTCCTTATTCACCATACCCGGTGCTACCGAGTGGACAGTAATAATAAACAAAGTGGCTAAACAATGGGGCGCATATTCGTACGATCAAAAACAGGACGTTGTACGTTTTAAAGTAAGACCATACCGTTTACCAATTACGCTTGAAACTTTAACCATGCAGTTTACTGATGTTCATATTGATACAGGTATACTTCAAATTTTATGGGAACGTACAGGGATAGCACTTCATTTAAAGGCCGACGTTGATAATCGCGTAATAGCTAACATCAACCGCATGATGAAAGGGAAGGATAAGCCTTATTACCTTGCTGCGGTATGGTACTATAACCATAATTTGGATATGACAAAAGCCCTGGCCTGGATGATGGAGCAAGAGAAAGCCCAGCCCGATGCTTATAATGTTAAGTACTGGAAAGCCCGAATCCAACTAAAAATGGGCAACAAAAAAAGTGCTATTTTTTCTGCAAAAGAGGGGCTTGCCATTGCAGAAAAAGATGAGAACGCCGAATATATCCGCATGAATAAAGAAGTATTGCGTGATGCCGGCTATATTAAATAGTTTGCTAAATCCAATACTTATTCTACTTTTGCAATGCTTTAGGTTTCTTGGTGATAACAATCATTAAGAATTAAAAGGGAATGCAGTGTAATTCTGTAACTGTCCCGCAGCTGTAAGCTCCATAACCATAGTTCATTCATTGGTCACTACTTGTGTAAACGGGTGGGAAGACAGGACGAAAGGGGAGTAAGTCAGAAGACCTGCCAGAGCATTATATATTATTCACAGCTTTCGGGGATTGAAGCTTGGATGTGATGCTCACCTGTAAAACCGGCGTGTTTTCATTCCATTATTACTATTCCTGCAGGCTGTAAGTTTTGCTTACATCGGCTATGAAAAAAACAGTTGCTTACTTGCTTAAATATCCGCATTTGCGTGGATGTATGCTTGTGTTAGCTTGTTTGCTATCAGTCACTTCTCTTTTCGCGCAAAGCGATACTACTAAGAAGCTAAAAGAAGTTAAGGTAAATGCTTCGGCAATGCCGGCAACGCAGCTTGTTGTACCATCGCAATCTATAACGGCGAACGATTTTATTCATTATAATACTTTTAATGTAGCCGACGCTATTCGTGATTTTTCGGGCGTTATTATTAAAGACTATGGCGGTATAGGTGGTTTAAAAACTATGTCGGTTAGAGGCCTTGGCGCTAACCATACATCAGTTTTGTATGATGGTGTACAAATCAATGATGCTGAAAACGGACAAATTGATTTGGGTAAACTGAACGTAAACGGGATCCAGAAAATTACTTTATATAATGCGCAACCGCCAAATATATTGCAAACAGCACGGGCCTTTGCAGCAGCAAGCATATTATCCATCGAAACTATCAAACCTAACCTATCCGCAGAAAAACCTTACCTGGTAACCGCAGGAGTAAAAGCCGGTAGCTTTGGTTTGGTTAACCCTTATCTACAATGGCAGCAACGCATCAGCAATAAGTGGGCGTTTATAATAAATAGCTATACCATTAACGCCGATGGTACCTATAACTACCTGCTTTTTGATGGTGTAACTAATACAAAACAAAAACGGGTAGGATCGGAGGTGGCTATTCAACAGATTGATGGTACTTTATACTGGAACGATAGCAACAGCAAGTTTAACCTGCGGGTTAACTATTATAATTCTGATAGAGGATTACCCAACGCAGTAATACTTTACACACCACCGCCGATAGGGCAAAAACTATATAATCGTGACCTGTTTTTACAGGGTGGATATGAGCATAAATGGGATAACGGGTTGCAATTATTAATAAATTCAAAAGTCTCTCAAAACCAGTTACGCTATCTTGACCCGCAGTTCCCGAATACGGCTGGGGTGCTTGATCAGCATTTTAGCCAGCGCGAATATTACCAGTCGGCAGCTTTGGCTTATTCTATCAAACCAAACTGGCAAGTATCATACGCAGCAGATTTGGCTGTAAATAACATGAATGCCGATCTGCCCAATTTCCGGTATCCAACACGGTTAACCATCCTTAATGCCTTAGCGAGCAATTTAATATTGGGCGATTTAACCTTGCAGGGTAGTTTGTTTAACACCAACTTGCACGAAACCGTTAAAACCGGTACTACAACACCCGACAGAAATATCTACGCGCCAACATTAATAGCCACTGTTAAGCCTTTTGCTGATAAAAACTTACAGCTGAGAGGCTTTTATAAATATATATTCCGTGCGCCTACGTTTAATGATCAGTATTATGGTTTTAGTATCAACACCGGCTTAAAGCCTGAGTTTACAAGGCAGTATGATCTGGGCTTTAGTTACCTTAAAAGTTTATCGGGGTTCTTTGACTACCTGAGTTTAAGTGCTGATGCTTATTACAATAACGTAACCGATAAAATTATATACATACCCAGCCTTTATAACGGTTATGCCCGTAACATAGGTAAAGTTGACGTGTTAGGGATTGATGCCGGTTTAAAAACACAAGCAAAGTTTAAACCATTTACCGTGTCATTAACGGCAAATTATACTTATCAGCAAGTACAAAACGTGACGGACGCTACAGCTGCTATATATCTTAACCAGTTGCCTTATACGCCTAAGCATACGTTAGCTATAAACGCCGGTATTAGTAAAGGTGCATTTGGCGTGTATTACAACCAAGTACTATCATCGTCAAGGTATTATGATAATGATAACCTGCCTGCCGACTATATGCCCGCATATACAATCAGCGATGCGTCGGTAGTTTATAAGGGTAGTGTTAATCATTTTCCTATCAGCTTATCTGCCGAGGTTAACAATCTTTTTAATACCAACTATGTGGTGGTGCAAAGTTACCCTATGCCGGGGCGTTCATTCAGAATTTCATTTCAAATAACTATATAAAACAATAACAACCCATGAAACAAATTAAACTACACAACCTATTTATCGCGTTAGCATTTGTAACGGTACTGGCCTCATGCCATAAAGATAAAACAGCCCCAACTCCTGAAACGCCAACAGCACAACGTGCAGGTATTTATGTATTGAACCAGGGTGGTATCGGCAAAAATAACAGCACATTAACTTATTATGATTACACCACTAAAGCTTTAAC
>JACMRC010000383.1 GCA_014376655.1 Mucilaginibacter sp.
CCGCGCTTAAACAATTACAAACAGAAATGGACCTGCTGGCGCAGATAGGTTGCTATCGCATCGCTGCGCCACCGTCAGGAGCAACAGGTTTGCCTTTGATAGACCTTAATGTTATTACCGAGCGTTACATCACCATATTAGAAATGGGCGACAAAACCGGTGTAATACCAATGGTTGAAATGTGGGGCGGATCGCACAATCTGAAAAAAATAAGCCAGGTGCTGTATGTAGCTACCCAAAGCGGACATAAAAACGCGTTGGTGCTTTTAGATTCGTTTCATGTTTACAAAGGCGAATCAAGCGTAGACAGTCTATCATTTGTTGGCAAGAACGCCATCGAGGTTTTCCATATCAATGATTACCCTGCCGGTATCTCTCCTGCTAAAATATCCGAGCCGGATAGAATCTACCCCGGCGATGGTATTGCCCCGCTTAAACAAATTTTACAAATCATTAAAAACCCCGATAAGCCTATAGTGCTTTCGTTGGAAGTTTTTAACGAAAGCTATTATAAACAAGATGCTTTGTTAGTTGCCAAAACCGGGTTGGCTAAAATGAAAGCTATTGCTGAAACAGTTTAACAAAAAGGCCCGTGATTAACTATTTTCCAACTTCTATAATATGAAACGATCCTGGTATTTGTTTTGGCCTGCCGCCACCTGCTGCCGGCTCTGTTTTAGCCGCAGGTAAGTACAAACGGTGCGTGGTTAAATCAATGCCGATAGTACGGGCACTTGGCTCGGACTGGATATTTTCTACAAATTCAAATTTATCGGCACTAAGTTCCCTTACAACGCTGATGGTTCCTTCGCCATTTGAGGCATAGGCTAATTGTAATTGGGTGTCAAACACAACGCCATCCGTTCCCCCTATTGGGAACTTGCCGACAGTTTTACCATTAGCAGCATCCATTACTACCATTGTTTTGGTATCGCCGCAACCTATAAACAAGCGGTTAGTTTTTCTATCCATTGCCAATCCGCTTGGCGACTCACCGCCGTCAATTTTATAGCGTGCAATTTCTTTAAAAGTATTGGCATCAATAACGATTACGTTGCTGGTGCCCTCGCCATTAATAAATATTTTCCCTTTGCCGTCTGATACTGCTGTTTCAGGTTTATCGCCCAGCGGAATAGTAGCAACTACTTTTTCAGTAGCGGGGTCAAAAACTGTAGCGTCCTTGCTTCGACCATTGCAAGTGATGATCTTTTTTGAAAAATCATCATAAAAAATAGCGTCGGGGTTTTCCCCAACCGGTACTTCGTTTAAAACTTTAAAAGTTTTCAAATCAAAAACAACAATCTTATTACCACGCCCTGAGCTGATGTACCCTTTATTTAGCGCCGTGATCAATGCAATACCATGAACGCCTGGAGTATTAGGTACGTAGCCAATAGAATCGCCGGCTGTTGACAGGATATTTACCTGGTTGCCGTGTGATGTATAAATGCGCTTATTGGCACCGTCGACAGTAATATAATCCCACCCGCCGGTACTGGGTATAGCGATATCTTTTAATATATGGAAACCGGTTTTTTGCTGTGACCAGGCAATTGTGTTTGCTGCCAGGCAAAATACCAGGCAGGCAAGTGTATTTTTTATAGTGTTCATTAGTTGTTGATTTTATGCTATTTATGTAAAAATACTGTAGTAAATTTGAAGTTAGTGATTTTACTTTTGGTATGTTTAATATGTTACTGTATTTGTCCATATTTGCGGTAAATACAGGCACATGCAGCATATAAAGAACATCATTTTTGATTACGGCAACGTAATATTTCATATTGATTTTAATAAAGTAGCCCAGGCGTGGAAAGACCTGGGTATAACCAACGCGCACGAGTTTTACGGGCATCGCCAGCAGGATGATGTTTTTAATGCGTTAGAGCGCGGCCAGATAAGCCCTGAAGCATTTGCCGACCGCATAAGGGAACTAACCGGCAAACCCGAGCTCACCAACCAGCAAATTAACAATGCGTGGAACCAGATCTTTGTAGGCATCCCCGAAGGGAACCATGAACTATTATTAAAGGTTAAAGAAAAGTACCGCACTTTTTTATTGAGTAATATCAACGCCATCCACTACGATTATGTGCATGATTATTTAAAGCGCGAATATGACATGGATGATAACAGCGGCTTATTCGAAAAAACCTACTACTCACACTTAATGGGTAAACGCAAACCCGATGCCGAAATTTTTGAACAGGTGTTACAGGAAAATAACCTTGACCCGGCCGAGACTTTATTTATTGATGATAGCCCACAGCATTTAGAGACCGCTAAGAAACTTGGTCTGCAAACCTATTTAATGACCGCGCCTGATACTATACAGCAATACTTTAAAACTAATGGGTTGCTTTAGGGAAATCGGCTTTTTACTTTACCTTGGGCTATTGTTACTTGTCTTCGCGGCTATGATTGGAACCGTTTTATCACATTTTATCACACTATATCACGCGATTATTACACGAAATCACGCAATATCACGCGATTATTACACAATTTCACATTCTATCACACGATTTCACAGTTGTATTTTTAACTTAAATAACTGTATATCAAGCAATAAAATACAGAAATACTTTTTATAGGTTGAATTAACTGCTGGTAAAGTTATGGTATCGGGGCAAGCCCTTAGGTTGAACCTTACAAAGATACCAAAAAAGGGCTAAATGACAAAACAGTGGGACTGTCCGAGTTAAAGTGATTCCCCGCGGTTATATATTACAATGATATTAACTTACCCTTAAATTTGTTAATTAATTTACAGCTTTCTTCGCTTCATTTCCTTAACAATTAAGCTCAGCTCACGGCTCATTTGGCCTGCTATGGCCGTATTTTCCTGCGCGCGGCGGAATAGGTATGGCAATACAGCTTTTATTGGCCCGTAGGGCACGTATTTAGCTACGTTATATTCGGCATCGGCCAAATTAAAACTCAAATTATCGCTCATGCCTAACAGCTGCGCAAAGTATACGTGCGGGTTTTTATGATTTATTTTCTTTTTATCCAAAAGTTCGGTTAGTAAACGGCAGCTGTCTTCGTTATGTGTACCTGATATAAAAGCAATACTTTTTATATTGTCGGTACAATACTCAAGCGCCAGGTTAAAGTCTTTATCACTGGCTTCTTTAGTGGGTTGTATCGGCGATGGGTAGCCTTTTTCTTCGGCACGTTTACGTTCTTTTTCCATGTAGGCCCCACGAACCAACTTAGCACCAAGAATAAATTTTTCTTTTACGGCAACTTCATTATCATTCATCAAAGAATCTAACTTATCATGCCTGTAAAATTGGTAGGTGTTATAAACAATTGCTTTTTCTTTATTGAATTTGCGCATCATGTTCAGCGCCAACAAATCAATAGTATCCTGGATCCAGGTTTCTTCGGCATCAATCATTACGGGCACATTAACAGCGTATGCCTTTTCGCAAATTGCCAATACCCTATTCTGCACCTTTTGCCATTCCTGTTGTTCTTCAGGCGTAAGTATGGCTTTGGCATCCAGTTTTTCTAACAATCCAAAACGGCCAACACCGGTTACTTTAAATACGGTAATGGGTATAGCTTTATCTTTTGCAGCACGTTTTATGGTACGGATGATCTCTTCGCAGGTATCGTCGAAAACCCTTTCATCGTCTTCACCTTCTATCGAATAATCTAAAATAGTGCCCACGCCACCACTTTCAAGACTCTTAATTGTTTTTTCGCATTCGCGGATGGTTTCGCCGCCGCAAAAATGTTTAAATATAGTAGCCTTTATTAAACCTTTAATGGGTAAGCCTATCTTAACAGCAAAGTTTGTGATGGGTGGGCCTACCTTTACCAAAAAGTTGATATTAATTATCTTAAACAGCCAGTAAGCACGTTTAAGATCAGCGTTTGATGAGTGGCGGAAAGCAATTTCCGTGTTTTCAAAAGATAAACTGGTTTTTTCAGTCATGATATAAGTAGTGGTTCATTATATTATTCCTATCCAACCAATAAGATAAGCTACTATTTGAACCGTTTTAGCGTAGTGCAAAATTATAAAATGATAGTTAGATAACTCATTATTCTGCAATTAGTTTATTTTTGCCACCGAAATGATAGAGTTTAAAGTTACCGGCGATTATATCCCGATGATACAATTACTAAAAGCAACCCACCTGGTATCAACCGGCGGCGAGGCGCAAATAGTTGTAGATGAGGGAGAAGTAATATATAATGGCGAAGTTGATTACCGCAAACGCTTAAAAGTAAAGAAAGGCGACGTGGTGGAATTTAGGGGTAACAAAATAAAAGTGATTTAACATTATGAGCACAACAGATACCGATACTTGCACATTAGATGCTACCATGAACACGATACAAAGTAATAAATACAATATATATTTCGACAATAGTTTAGCTGAACTTGCTGCTTTTATTGAGCAGGGCAACTATTCGCGCTTTTTTGTTTTAACCGATGAGAATACCGCCAAATACTGCCTGCCCTTATTAAGAGAGCGCTTAGGCGATCCTGAAAACTTTGATATTATAGAAATTAATGCCGGCGAAGAAAGCAAGGACATTGATTTTTGCATAGGCGTTTGGAAAATGCTGATAGATTTTGGTGCCGATCGTCAAAGCTTATTAATAAACCTGGGTGGCGGTGTTATAAGCGACCTAGGTGGTTTTGCGGCATCAACCTTTAAACGCGGTATTGATTTTGTACACGTGCCCACTACCCTATTATCACAAGTTGATGCTTCGGTTGGTGGTAAAACCGGTATTGATATTGACAGCATTAAAAATATCATCGGTACATTTACCCAACCTAAGGCCGTATTTATTGAGTACGAATTTTTAAAGACCCTACCTGCCCGCCAGATCCTGTCAGGCACTGCCGAAATGCTGAAACATGGCCTGATATGCGATGCTGATTACTGGAACCTGTTAAAACAAAGCGATTTGAGCAGTACTACTGTAGAGATGGTATACAAATCAGTAGTCATTAAAAACAAAGTGGTGATGGAAGATCCACACGAGAAGAACATCCGCAAATCATTAAACTTTGGTCACACCATTGGTCACGCGGTTGAGACCTGGTCGTTAATAAACGATAAAGATTCCTTATCGCATGGCGAGGCTATTGCTATCGGTATGATTTGCGAGGCTTACTTATCGTATAAAAAAACAGGATTAAGCAGCGATGAGTTGGCAGAGATCACCCAAACACTTACTAACCTTTACCCACGCTACGAGTTAAAGATGGAGCATAGCGATACGCTTTTAGAGTATATGCTTAAAGATAAGAAGAACCAAAACGGTAAGATTAATTGCACGTTATTGAGCACGATAGGCCAGTTTGCTATTGATAATATCTGTACTAATGATGAGCTGTTAGAAGGTTTGAATTATTACGCTAATTTGTAATTAGGTAAGATATTTTTTATATTTGATTTAAAGGAGGATACTGTTATGAAGCCAAATATTTCTGCAAATGACGGTTTATTCAAAACGCATAAATCATATACCCCCGAAGAAATATTTGCGGCGGGTGGTACTACCGCATTTGGGCGCAAGAGCGCGCAAAATAAGATGGGATTAGTGAAGGCACTTGAAAATTTACCACCGATAGAACCTTTTACTGACGAAGAATGGGCAGACCTGCTTGACCAACTCGAAAAAGACAAGTAATGAATCTTTTGTTGGATACAAATATTATTCTGAATATAATAAGAGCAAAGAATATTATCGGGATTAAAGATTTTATTAATCCCGATAACTCATTACTATACATTTCAATCGTCACCGAAGCTGAAATTAGGGCTTTGTCTATTAAGAACAATTGGGGAGAAAATAGAAAACGGTCACTTGATGCAATTTTAGACGAGGTAGATATAATTGGCATCGATCAATTGTTTGTAAATATCTACGCCGAAATTGACGCTTATTCACAACGGCTTAACCCTCGTTTTGAAACCTATCCATTTGATACGCCCCGCAATATGGGAAAGAATGACTTGTGGATAGCTTCGCTTGCCGCCTTATTAGGTTTAAGGCTTGTAACTACAGACAGTGATTTTTACCATTTACACGACATATTTTTTGAGGTTAGAAAAATAGCCCCTGTTGATTTTGTGCGCTTTTTTTAATTTACTATCAACAACAGGTACATATATTACAACAGATTTGGAATTACTAAAAATAAACACGAACCCTTACACCAAATTATCTACTACCAAATGCATTTCCACCATATAAAATTCGTTTTCCCCCCTTTATTTTAAAAAAATAAAAATTTTCTATTGACATGTCTTTTTAATCTCCTATATTTACGGCACGATAAAACAATGAAAACAACAACCGCATATTTTTTTGGCTACTATTACTTCTACTTTAACAAGTAAGAGCCGGGACTAATATGCATTAAACACATATAAAGAAACTTAAAAAGTCCCGGCCCACAAGCCGGGATTTTTTGTTTTAACACAGTTATGAAGAAAGAAAAACCAAGAGTAGCCATACAGGGCATCCGCGCTTCGTTTCACGAAGAAGCGGCCTTTAAATACTTTGGAGAAAACATCCAGACTATTGAGTGCAACTCTTTTAAACAAACATTTGACGCTTTAGAAGCAGGCGAAGCCGATTATGTGGTAATGGCTATTGAGAATAGTATTGCCGGCAGCATATTGCCTAACTACTCTTTGTTATTAAATTACAACTTCCCGGTTATCGGCGAAATTTACCTGCCTATACAGCTGCATTTAATGGCATTGCCGGGTGTTGCATTTGAACAGGTAAAATATGTAACTTCGCACCCAATCGCTATACGTCAGTGTGTAGACTTTTTTGATGAATACCCGCATCTTAAAATAGTTGAAAGCAGTGACACCGCCGCTTGTGCCAAACGGATAGCCGAGGAAAAATTAACTGATACTGTTGCTATTGCAAATACCTTAGCGGCCAAACTATATGGTTTGGATATTATTGAGCGTCGTATCGAATCCAATAAAAAGAATTTCACACGTTTCCTGATATTAACAACCCATGAAAACGTGGTTAAACAACCTGCTAACAAGGCATCGCTTTGTTTCCAGGTTAGCAACCAGGTAGGTGCGCTGGCTAAGGTGTTGAATATTTTTGCGCAACAGGGTGTTAACATGAGTAAAATACAATCGATGCCGGTTTTGGGTAAGCGCAACGAGTACAACTTTTATGTTGATGTAGAGTGGGAAGAAACCAAGCAGTATGACAGCGCGGTAAAACAGATCCTAAAATACACGCATAATTTTAACATACTGGGCGAGTATAAGCGTCATGAAGAAGAAGCTGACAAATCCCTTACCGCGGCACCGGCCAAACCCGAAAGAAAATACATCAGCGTTAAGAAAGCTGTTAAATAGTACAACAAACAATTAAATAGTAAACAACGACATTACAATAATAATACAATGAAACTTAATTTAAACATCCAACCATTAAACACCTGGATAACGGCCGTTAATCAGCCATTATTAATTGCCGGCCCGTGCAGCGCGGAGACTGAAGACCAGTTGGTGGCAACCGCTCATTTATTAAAAGCTACA
>JACMRC010000384.1 GCA_014376655.1 Mucilaginibacter sp.
AAATAGTATTAAAAAAGGCCCGATACTTAATGTATCGGGCCTGATGTTTTAAATGTGGTTAAGATTAATTTCTTTCTTTGCCGCTATAATGAAGTTTTACCTCAGGATCCTTTGCGTAATCGGCCCAAAGTTCATCAACACTTTTGCCGGTTAAAGCGGCCCAGGTAGCCTCAGTGTAAGTATGGGCTCTTAATTCTTTATCTAACTGTACGGCTACGCCCGGTTTAACTTTTTGATCTATCCATTCAAAAAAGCGTGCGGTAACCCTATAGCTATTTTTATAGCTTTGTGTAGCTTTAAATGCCGGCAGGTACCATTTAGAACCAATATTATCAACACCGTATTTGTAGCGAATATAATCGGCAATACCTTCGGTTAACCAGCTTGGGCCTGCGCCACCACCATAAGCTTGTACAAGGTGAAAGCCTTCGTGTGTTACAATATCAATATCTGTTGGATGCGCGTTCATGTATTTGGTGCTGAACAAAATGCGGTTACCGCTGGCTTCTGCAACGCCTCCGTAAGCGGTATCAGTTACAAATACAACCTCATGGGTGGTTTTATCATTAAACGTGCTTACTAATACCGGGTATACCTTGAAGAAAGCCTCAACCAGATCCTTTCTTATAGCAGGATTGAAATCCGAGTTTTTGTTGATGAAAACCAATTGATAGCCATTTTGCCTGGTGGTATCAACCGAGTTCCAGTTTTTATGTAACGCTTCCTGCAGGCTATTCTGGAAGTTTGCGAAGTTCCTTTTGTTTTTTATCCACTTGCTGTTTACAACAAACTCCCCCGGCTTTGCACTTAGTGTAAAGTCTTTAGCATTTGTATCAATTACGCGCATGGTTACTTCTATTGGGGTGCGGTAGCCGTCGGCCGTGGCAAACGCTGGGTATACGGCTTTAAAAGCTGCACTTACATGCGCGGTATCTAATTTAACTTTAGTATCATTTACAATAGTTATAGCATAAGGGCGTGGCTGATTGCGACGACGTTGTTGTGGCTGACCGGTAGGTGCGGTAGCGGGAGGTGCTGTCTGTGCAAAAGCTGCGGCAGATAACATCACTAAAAAAGCAAGTTTGGTAAGTTTCTTGATCATGGGGGATTAATTTGCCCTAAATATAAATTAAGTTGTTTTATAAATTATGTAAAAAACAAGATACAGGAAAATGTAATGCCGATTTGATAATAAAATAAGGCTTTAGTAAAAGAATTTCTAATTTCTTTATAGCAATTTATTATCTGACTATTACTGATTTGTTAAATGCCTCAGGTAAGCTTCCGGATTATTCAAAAATGATTTTGTGAGTGCAAAATGCTCGGTGTCCTCATAAGTGGTTTCCTTAACTCCATTATCATCAAACTGGTAAATTGTAGCGCCGGGATAACAGAGTAGCATAGGAGAGTGTGTAGCAATAATAAATTGAGCCCTGCCACTTTGTTCCAGATCATATATTACTGACATGAAAGCTAATATCCGCGCAGGGGATAAGGCTGCTTCGGGCTCGTCAAGGATATAAATTCCGTTATCGAACTGATTATTGAATAGTGACAGGAAAGATTCCCCATGTGATTGTTCGTGAAGTTTTCGCCCGCCATAAGCTTCTAATACCTTATAACCATCTTTTGCTTCGCCTATCATTTCATCGATATATGAGGCAAAATTGAAAAAACTTTCTGCCCGCATAAAAAAGCCCTCGTTTATCCTTTTTGGTGTCCATGCAAGGCTTAATCGCTGCGCCAATGGCGATTCATAACCTTCAAACCTATAGCCTGTATTTAAGTTATGATTGCGATTTCCACCACGCAGGCTAAAGCCGCATTGCTCTGCAATACCTTCAAGCAATGTCGACTTACCCGATCCATTCTCTCCAACAAAAAAGGTGACATTAGTTTTCAGCGTAAGCTGCAGGCCATTACTAAGGCTCGTGATGTTTTGCAGGTAACTGCCATCCTGTATTGGTGGGAACGATACGCGGGATAAAACGGGCATTTGATTAAATGTTGATATAAAACAAATTTAGCATTCTTTAGTCGCATCGCCTACCTTTGCAACATGATCAATTATTTTGACTTCTACGCTATACCGCAATCGTTCAGTCCCGATACCGCACAGCTTAAAAAGAGATTTTACGAGCTAAGCAAGCAATACCATCCTGATTTTTATGCTAATGAGGATGATGCCAAACAACAGGAAATATTGGAATTATCTACGCTAAATAATAAAGCTTATCAAACACTTTCTGATCCCGCAAAGCGGTTAGAATATATTTTAAGGCTGCATGATTTAGTCTCAGACGGCGCAAAACCACTACTTCCGGCAGATTTTTTAATGGAGATGATGGATATTAACGAACGTTTAATGGAAATTGATAGTGCCGATGAATTGGGTAGTTTAACCGCCGAAGTGCTTGCCGTTGAGAGTGATATGGGCGATGAACTAAATAGCTTTACCGCTGATTATGAGCAACTGGACGATACCGCTAAAGAAAGCCGCTTAAACGATATTGCAAATATTTATTATCGGCAAAAATATCTGTTGCGAATTAAAGAGAGTTTAAATACATTTGCATCCCGCTTCTGAGTAGTTAATACGGCCTCAGACTAAAGCATGCCCAGCTGGCGGAATTGGTAGACGCGCTGGTCTCAAACACCTGTGGGAAACCGTGCCGGTTCGACTCCGGCGCTGGGTACAAAGCCTCGATAGAAATATCGGGGCTTTGTTTGTTTAGCCACCCGCCATCGCTCTGTTTGTAGTAAAGATAACGCCGATCTAAGTATCCTATTGCGTTCGGAAAAATATAGTTAAAGAACGTTTTTTTATTGTTTTATACCTTATATTTTTGATCGCAGTATCAATAGAAAAAGGGAAATATGGATAAATCAACCGAAATCAACAATGATCTGAATGTACAGCAATTCTTTCACGGCACTAAAGCTCAGCTAAAACAAGGGGACTTGATCGCACCCGGCTATAATTCAAACTATGGCAAGCAGAAGAAGGCATTATTTGTTTATTTGACAGCCACCATGGACGCTGCTATCTGGGGAGCCGAATTGGCTTTGGGCGACGAGCCTGGCAGAATTTATATAGTACAGCCGACGGGTTCTATAGAGGACGACCCCAATTTGACAGATAAGAAGGTCCCCGGAAATCCAACAAAGTCCTATCGTACCCGCGAAGCGCTACTTGTTATTGGTGAAGTAACAGACTGGCAGGGGCACTCGCCGGAACGGCTTAAAGAAATGAAGGATAATCTTGAACGACTTAAACAACTTGGAATTGAAGCAATTGAGGATTGATTGTACTATAAAACTGTAGTGGTAATGACTTAACTTTTTGTTGTATTTTTAGACAAGATATCCCAACAAACTCTTAACCAAAATAAAAATGAGTATTTTAATCACAATCGTATTAGTAATAGCAGGCATAATTGCTTTACTGTTAATCATTGCGTTTTTCAGGAGGCGGGAACATTATGTGAAGTGTGAAATCATCATCA
>JACMRC010000385.1 GCA_014376655.1 Mucilaginibacter sp.
GCATTAGGTTCGTTAGCCAGGCGATATTTTAGTACAAATGCCGCAATGCCTTTATCCTGTAGTTTCTTGGCCAGCCAGTAACCTTCGCCGTCTATCCGAAGTTCGCGGTGGCCGCCACCGGGTGCAATAATCACGGCAATACCTGTAGCTTTATCTGCTAATGGAATATAACAGGTAATAGAAGGCTTATGGATATTATTTAAAAAGCGCTCGCCATTACCGGTCGTTCTTGAAACTTCCGTCCCGGTTTTCCCTTCAGATCCGGGCGCACCTTTCGGCCACAATAAAACTTCGTTAGCCTGGGCATTGCCGCGTTCGCTCATTAATAAGCAAAAGGCACTAATTGTTAATAATGCATAAATCTTCATATTGTGATAATTTGGATTACATGTATATTATTTCTTTTTAGTTTTAGTCAGTTCTATCTGGTAGCTAAAATTGGTTGCATTTGCATACACCTTGTAAGGTTCTAACGGGCGCGGGCCGCAACCGTTTGATCCTACTCCTAAAGTTTTATGGCTGATACATAATACCGTGCCTTTGCTTTTAGGCAGGTCTATCTTGTATTCAACCGGGTCCATTTCTTCGTCGCTGTAAGGTAAGGCGCTCATTTGCATAACCGAATCAACCTGCGCTACATTTAATCCTAAACCCTTAGCTGATGTAAGGTTGGCCCAGCGCACATCTTCGTGGTTGCCTTGCTCCATTGGTTTTTCGTAACCGGTCATTTGTTTAACAATACTGCTTGAATAATGTCCTACATCAAAGCCGCTTTTGCGGTCGCCATAGTTTTCCATTGGTCCACGGCCAAGGTAATCTACCTGGTCAAGGTCTTTGTTCAGGAACATCCGTACGCCAATTCGTGCCAAAACCAGTTTAGGATCGCTAAAGTCGACACTGTTTTCTGCTTTTATAACGCCGTTACCGTTTATGGTATAAATTACTTTATGATGTACCACAAAAGTCTGGCTGCCCGTACCGGTAAGGCTTACACTTATTGTAACTACGTTAGGTGCAATGGTATTTGTTTTTACACCTTCAACATTCCAGCTGATAGATTTTAAACCATTTTTCATCCAATCGGTATAGGCCCACATATCATCCTTTTGGTGAGGGGCACGCCATAGGTGCAGCATAGGGCCGCCATTAGCTTGCAATACATTCTCACCGCCTTTTTCCATTTTAGTGAATGTGCCTTTGGTCTTATCAAAATCAACGCTGAAATCCGCGCCTTTTACGGTGATAAGATTACCTGTATTTGCTACCGTTAAATTACCTCCTTGCGATTTGCTCACCGCAGCAGGTACAGGTGTATGCAGTTCAAACTGTTGCTCGGCAACTTCAAAGCCATGTTTGGCCCAAAGTTTATCTGTACCCAACGCGAAAGAGATCCGCACAAAATATTCGGCACCCGCTTTAGGTTTTATGTTGTAGGGAACTTTAACATCTTTTTCCTGGCCGGGATTAATTAACCCTACCACCAATGGACCGGAAGCTATAGTACTACCGTTTTCGCTCAATTCCCATTTAGCATCCATATTGTTCAGGTTGATAAACTGGTAGCGGTTTTTAATGGTAAATAGCTTTTTATCCAGGTCCTTTGCTTTAATGGTGATCCATTGGTAAGCATGTTTTAGCTCAGGGAAATGCGGTTTAGGTGTACGG
The DNA here is from genome assembly GCA_014376655.1 of Mucilaginibacter sp. Lineage (GTDB taxonomy): Bacteria > Bacteroidota > Bacteroidia > Sphingobacteriales > Sphingobacteriaceae > Mucilaginibacter. Next base: position 1,666 of record JACMRC010000385.1, read on the forward strand.
TTTGAAAACACTACACCTTTATGGATAAAGTACTTATCGTTAGGGTAATCACCAAAACCACCACCGTAAGCAATGATCTTGTGGTTAGGGTCGCGATCATTATATAATCCCTGATCCTGCCATTCCCAAATAGCACCGCCTAATAAGGCCGGGTATTTATCAAACATATCATTGTACAAGTCTACAGATCCCATAGAATTAAACATGGCGTGTGCATACTCGCACAAATAGTATGGTTTAGTTAAAGAGGCATCTACGGCATGTTCTTCAATGCCGGCTACACCGGTATACATTTGGCTGTCAATATCCGCGGGGTTCCTGGTATTGCCAATGCCAAAACCTTCGTAATGTGTTGGCCTGTCGTCAATAGCTTTTATAGCTGCTAACGCTGCGCGGAAGTTTGTGCCGCCACGGCCATTCTCATTGCCTAACGACCAGATAACTACCGACGGGTGATTTTTAAAATTCTCGACATTAGCTACGTTACGCTCTATAATAGCGGCTTTAATAGTAGGCTCCTCGTTAAATTGGTTTTGTTGGGCGTGGCACTCCACATTGGCTTCGGCAACCAGGTAGATACCATACTCATCGCATAACTCATACCAGCGTGGGTCGTCAGAATAATGGCAAGTACGCACATGGTTACTGTTAGTTTGTTTGATCAGGGTGATATCCCTGATCATTTGCTCCTCGGTAACAGCATGACCAACATCAGGCCAGTTCTCGTGGCGGTTAACGCCTTTTAACTTAATAGGCGTACCATTAACTAAAAACAAACGGCCTTTTATCTCTATCTCGCGGAAACCTGTACGTGCCGACATGGTCTCTAAAGTTGTGGCACCATTATTTAGGGTGATGACGGATGTATATAATTTCGGTGTTTCAGCTGTCCATTTCTCCGGGTTGGTTACATGGAATGAAGTTTCTACAGTAACTTCCTCGCCTGGTTGCAATGCTGGCACAGCTTTTTTAGCAACTGCGCCCGGCACAGCTACCAAACCGTTATATAACGTTATTGCAATTTGACTGGCAGGCGTAGCAACCGAACCGTAGTTTTTTACTTTGGCTGATACTTTTACATCCGCATCGCGGTATTTATCGTCAAGGTCAGTTTTAATAAAGAAATCGCGAATATGCTCTTGCGGTGCGCTCCACAGCGTTACATTGCGGAAGATGCCGCTCAATCGCCACATATCCTGGTTCTCTAAATAACTGCCCGATGTGAAACGGTATACCTCTACAGCTACCATATTATTGCCCGGATGTACATATTTGGTCAGGTCAAACTCTGCGGCGTTGCGGCTGTTTACGCTGTAACCAACTTTTTTGCCATTAACCCAAAGGAAGAAACCTGCGTCTACCCCATCAAAAGTGATGAAGATGCGGCGGCCGTCCCAATTTTCAGGAACCGTAAAGTTGCGGCGATAACTGCCAACCGGGTTACGTTCGGTAAGCGTGGTATATTTTTTATTCTTAGGTTCGGTCATTACCCGCGGGAAGTCGCTTTGGAAAATCAGCGTAAAGTTGCTGTAATCGGGCGTGCCGTAGCCTTGCACCTGGAACGATGATGGCACTTTAATATCTTTCCATTTAGATACATCGAATGATGTTTTGTAAAAATTCACCGGGCGCTTTTGTGGCCAGTCAACCCAATTAAACTTCCACATACCGTTTAAGCTGATAGCTAACGATGATGCGTGGCGGTTGGCTTTTAGTGCCTCTGTTAAGTTACCATAAGGCATTAAGGTGCTATGATTAAGCTCTTTATTGATGCCAATCACTTCTGGATTCTCTATTTCTTTCGGTACAGATGCTGTATCTGCAGCAGTAAGTCCATTGCCTAAGGCTGTTTGGCCGAAACTTGAGCTACCGGTAAAAATCAGGACTATTGAAAGTCCTGCTATCACATTTTTAAACAATACTTTATTCATATTCTATAGCTTACTATTTTATTTGGGGGTATATATAATTCTGTTGAAATTGGCTTTAAAAATATATCTTTTTAAAATAACCAGCGACCAGCTTTTATGCAATCGTAACCGGACAATTATTAGTGACCAATATAGGCCTATTATTTGTTCTTAAACAACTGTAATTGGTAAGTAAATGTTGCCGGTCGCGCGTATACCAAATTGGTTTCTATCATTTTCGACCGGCTCCATACGCCTAATGTTTTATGACTGATAGACAATACAGTTTGTTTGCTTTTTGGCATATCAATACGGTATTGAACAGGTTCCATTTCCTCATCGCTATAAGGCAACGCTGCCACCTGTATTAACGAATCAATATGTTTAACGTTAAGCCCTATACCTTTTGCCGATACCAGATTGGCCCAACGCACATCCTCGTGATTGCCGGCTTCCATCGGTTTTTCGTAAGGAGTTAACTGCTTTGCAACTGTGCTGTAATAATGCCCTACGTCCGACGCTGTTTTACGGTTAACATAGTTTTCTAACGGACCACGGCCAAGGTAGTCAAATTGATCCATGTCTTTCTTTAAAAACAAACGCACACCAATTTTAGCCAGCAGCAATTTCGGGTCGCTAAAATCAACATCGTTTACCGCTTTTATCTCGCCTTTGCCATTAATGGTGTAAACTACTTTATGATGAACCGTGAAGTTTTGTTTACCTACACCTGTAAGGCTGGCACTTATCGCAACTACATCAGCAGAAAGCTGTTTGCTTACCACATCGTTTATAGTCCATTCAATAGTTTTTAAACCATATTTTTCCCAGTTTTTATTATAATCGGCATCGTCATTTTGGTGCGGGGCGCGCCATAAATGTAAAGCCGGGCCACCACCACTTACCAATATATTTTCGCCGTCTTTTTCAATTTTAGAGAACGTTCCTTTTGCTTTATCAAACGTCAAACTAAAACCTGTTCCTTTAACATTGATCTGATCTTTCGAGTCATTCAGTGTCAGGCTACCACCTTTTGAATTATCAACCGTAGGTATTGCTCCCGGTAATTCAAATTGTTTAGATACGGTTTCAAAACCTTTTTTGGCCCAGAGTTTATCTGATGCCAGCGCGAACGAGATTCGCAGGAAATACTCAGCACCAGGTTTTGGTGTGAAGTGATATGGCAGTTTTATATCTTTTTCCTGGCCGGGGTTAACCAAGCCAAAAGCAATATTGCCCGATGATAACGGCGTTGTACCATTCTCAAACAGTTCCCATTTAGCAGTGAGGCCATTTAGGTTAATGAACTGGTACTTATTTTTGATGCTGAAGACATGGTTCTTCAAATCTTTTGGCTGGATACCTACCCATTCGTAGCAATGTTTTAATTCGTAGTAATGCGATTTTGGGGTACGATCTGAAAATACTACACCATTAAGGATTGTATATTTATCATTCGGATAATCATCAAAGCCACCGCCATAAGCGATGATGGGATGCTTTGGATCGCGGTTATTATATAACCCAAGGTCATGCCACTCCCACAAAGCACCACCTAACAGGTTGGGGTATTTATCAAATATATCATTATACACATCAACCGATCCCAAGGAGTTAAACATACCGTGTACAAATTCGCATAGGTAAAAGGGCTTGGTGAGTTTTGGGTCGGTAGCGCGGCTTTCTAATGCAGCAAAGCCGGTGTACATTTCGCTATCCATATCGGCAGGGTTTTTATCATCGCCGGTGCCAAAGCCTTCGTAGTGCGTAGGCCTGTCATCAATAGCTTTTATTGCCTTTATTATCGCCCTAAAGTTAGTACCACCCCTACCACACTCATTGCCTAACGACCAGATAATAACCGACGCATGGTTTTTAAAGTTCTCTACATTGGCAACGTTCCTTTCTATCAACGCGGCTTTTATCCTGGGCTCTTCGTTAAAATCATTCATGGAGCCATGGCACTCTAAATTAGCTTCGGCAACCAGGTAAATCCCGTACTCATCGCATAGCTCATACCACCGTGGATCGTTAGAATAGTGACTGGTACGCACGTGGTTACAGTTAGCTTGCTTTATCAGTTTAATATCCCTTATCATTTGGGCTTCGGTAACGGTGTGGCCGCTCTCCGGTTCATTTTCATGGCGGTTAACACCTTTTAATTTAATAGGTACACCATTAACCAAAAATATCCGTTCTTTAATTTCTATCTGCCTAAAGCCTGTTTTTGATGATAGCGTTTCAATAATATTTTGGCCATCGTTAAGCGTGATTACCGAAGTGTAAAGTTTAGGCGTTTCAGCCGTCCATTTCTGCGGATTGCTTACATGAAAAGTTATTTCAATATTAGCTTCTTCGCCCGGTTGCAATGCAGGGATAGCCTTTTTACCAACGGCACCGGGTACAGCAACAGCGCCATTGTACAAGGCAACTTTTACTAACCTTGCTTTTGTTGCAACGGTACCGTAGTTTTTAACTTTAGTATTTACCAAAACATCGGCATTGTGGAACTGCTTATCGAAAGTGGTTTTTATAGCATAATCGCGAATGTGTTGTTGCGGCGCGCTCCATAAAGTAACATTACGGAAGATACCACTCATGCGCCATTGATCCTGATCCTCTAAATAACTTCCTGATGTGTAACGATAAACTTCGACAGCAAAAACATTCTTGCCGGTCTTAACATATTTGGTCAGATCAAACTCGGCGTTGTTTTTACTGTTTACACTATAGCCTACTTTTTGCCCGTTAACCCAGATAAAGAAACCGGCATCAACACCATCAAAGGCTATAAATATGCGGCGGCCCGCCCATTCTGCAGGTACTGTAAAGTCGCGACGATAGCTACCAACCTCGTTTCTATGTTTAAAGGCGGTATATTTTTCGGGCGGGGTGCTCATTATCCGCGGGAAATCTTTTTTAAATGGGAAAGTTATATTGGTATAAATTGGAACACCATAGCCTTTCATTTGCCAGCAAGACGGTACCTCGATATTTTTCCATCCTGATACATCGTAATTAGTTTTATAAAAATTAACCGGGCGTTTTTGCGGCCAGTCTACCCAATTAAACTTCCATGATCCGTTTAGGCTACGGCTAAATGATGACGCGTGACGATTAGCTGCCAATGCTTCTTTCAGCGAAGCATAAGGCATTAACGTGACGTGGTTAAGTTCTTTGTTTATGCCGATATTTTCAGGGTCCTCTATCTCTGTGGGAACAAA
>JACMRC010000386.1 GCA_014376655.1 Mucilaginibacter sp.
CCAGGCGTTTGAGAACATTATCGATTACTATATCGAAAAGAACGACCCCGCCAAAGCCCTGCAGGTTGCCGAGTATGCTATTAATCAACATCCTTTTGCCGCAGTATTTTTAATAAAACAAGCCCAGTTGCTGGCTATAACTAACCATACCGGCGCAGCCTTTGCAGCGTTGGATAAGGCTGCTATGCTCGAAGCTTCTGATGCTGATATCTATATCATACGCGGTAATATGTACGAGAGCATGGAGCGTTATACCGAAGCTTTAGAGAATTACGAAAAGGCGCTTGACCTTGCCGAAGAAACCGACGAGATATTATTACATATAGCCTACGTTTACCAAAACATGGGCGATTACGAAACTTCCATTACTTACCTTAAGCTTTGCTTAAAGCAAAATATGGAAAACCAGGATGCCCTTTACGAGTTGGCTTTTTGCTATGACGTGCTGGACAACCAGGAAGAAAGCGTGCAATTCTATCAGCAATATATAGATACCGAGCCTTACAGCTATGCAGCCTGGTATAACCTGGGCAACGCGTTTACCAAACTTAGCTTGTTTGAGAAAGCGATAGATGCTTATGATTATGCGATCTTAATTAAAGACAGCTTTGCATCTGCCTACTTTAATAAAGGTAATGCGCTGGTTAACCTGGAGAAATATGCAGAGGCTATAGAGGTTTATCGCCATACTTTCGAGTATGAGCAGCCTAATGCCGATACCTATTGCGCTATTGGCGAATGTTACGAGAAGTTAGAACAAATGGATGATGCCCGCGCGTTCTATAAAAAATCGGTTAAAATGGACCCTAAGCTGGCCGATGCCTGGTTTGGGATAGGTGTTACATTGGATTTTGAAGAACGCTATTTTGAGGCACTGCATTTCTACAAAAAAGCTTTAGATATCGACTTAACTAATGCCGATTATTGGTTTGCTATCGCGGATGCCGAGTATAAACTTGGCCACATGCAGGAAGCCGAAGATGCGTACGAGAAAGTGGTTGAGCTTAACCCAATGGATATTGATGCATGGTTAGATTATTCATCTATTTTGTATGAGGACAAAAGGTTGGAAGGGGCTATCGAAATCATGTCCGAAGGTATAAAAAACAACCCCGAAGCAGCAGAGCTTTACTACCGCATGGTAGCTTACCTGTTTGCTAAAGGCGAATATAATGAAGCGTTAAACCAACTGGAGCTGGCCTTGGCTTCCGACCCGGAAAAACATTATATCCTGTTTGATTACTTACCGCAATTGCAGGAAAACAAAGTGATACTCGATATAATTAACCGTTACTCTAAGTAATGATTAACTTATCGTTAAAAAAGCTAAAACGTTTCCCGTTTTAGCTTTTTTTTTAGACTTTTACAGGCAACACAACCCACAACAGGTATTATGAATTATACAATCAATAATCTTCCGGAGCGCACGCTTAAACCACGAGACAGTGGTATCACCATGGTAATGGACAAAGGACTGAGCTTAAGGCAGGTGGAAGATTTTTTGGAAGTGTCAGCCACTTATACAGATATTGTTAAGCTTGGGTGGGCCACATCTTATGTTACCCCTAATCTTGATAAAAAAATTGCCATGTACCAGGAAGCCGGTATCCCGGTTTACTTTGGTGGCACCTTGTTTGAGGCAATGATAGTGCGCGGGCAGTTTGACGATTATTGTCGCATATTAGATAAATATAAACTGGAACATGCCGAGGTATCAGATGGCTCTATAACTATAGATCACGAAGAGAAATGCGAGTATATCCGTAAGCTGGCTAAACAGGTTACGGTTATATCCGAAGTTGGGTCAAAGGACGTACAAAAGATCTTTGCGCCCTATAAGTGGATCCAACTAATGAAAGCCGAAATTGAGGCCGGTTCATGGAAAGTTATTGCCGAAGCCCGCGAAAGTGGTAATGTAGGTATCTACCGCGATTCGGGAGAGGTTAGACAAGGATTAATTGACGAGATATTAACCCAAATACCAGAGCAAACAATAATTTGGGAAGCGCCACAAAAAGCACAACAAGTTTGGTTTATAAAACTAATTGGCGCTAATGTAAGCCTTGGCAACATCGCACCGGCAGATACGATACCATTAGAAACTTTACGGTTAGGAATCAGAAGTGATACGTTTGATCATTTCCTTGGAATGTAGTTTGCAGCTGCCGGTAGGCAGTTTGCAGTAATTTGCATACTGCAAACTAAAAACTGCCCACTAATCTTTCTTTATCTTTTTAAAGGAAACACCCTCCGGCTTCTTCCTTTTGGCTGGTTTGTCAAACAGGTGGCTAACTTTGCCAAACAGGCCTTTGGCTTTATCCCAAACACCTTCAACAGAATCTTCTGAGATAAAGTGAGATGCTTTTTGAGATACCAGGCCTACCAAAGCCTTAATTATAAAGTTTGAGTTTTTAAACAGCGTTTTATTTAGTGCAAAGGGTATAGCAAAGCGCGATAGCACACCTAAAAAGTCCTGCTTAAATATACCACCGTCTTTACTATCGTTCGGGTCGCCTTTAAATAAAGAAAATATCGTAGAAAATATGGCGCCCGGGCTGCTAAAATGGGCGCGTATTACAGCGCCTTTTTCGCGCTCTAAACCCTTTAGCCGGTATATTTCGTTCTTCAGATCAGTATGGCTTAAAATAGGCAGATCAGTCATTGTTCCTGTTTTTAAAAATCTTTCTCACAAATGCGTTGGCAATTGGCTTTTCAATAGTGCGTTTATACACTTTTATAAATGTGGCTATAAGCAGGTACAGTAACGCCACGCAACCAAATCCTCCCCAGTAAGACTGTAGCACTTCGGCCAAATAAAAAGCTAAAGTAAAACTGGCAAATACAAACGCAAGTAACATGCTTATAGCAACAACAACATCAGCAATTAAGCTGGCAAAAATTGCCGATCCGCCGTCGACAGCCTGATACTTCGCCAGTTTAAAGCGAATCTCGGCATACTCCTTAAGCTGATCAAATAACGGGGGCTGGGTTTGTTGTTCTTTTTTAGCTTCGTTTTCTTCCATGAGGTGGTAATGAGTTTTGAGTGGCGAGTTTTGAGTAGTGAGCATTAGATTTATAACTTATTACTCAAAACTCACTACTCCTAACTAATTTATGCGTGCTCCAAATCGTCTTGATACTCTTCTTCGGCACCTTTAATTTTTGATTTAATGTTGTCAACAACTTTGTCTTTAAAGCCAACAAGGTTATCAATTTCGGCTGCTGCGGTTTCTTTAATAGAGTCGCCCAGGTTTTTTAGTGATTCGCTTAATTTGTCGCGGGTTTCTTCGCCTTTATCAGGTGCAAATAAAATTCCTAATGCCGCTCCGGCTGCAAGCCCAGCAAGTAGGGCCACAACCACTTTTGTGTTATCATTCATATTAAATAAGTTTTTAAGTTGAACATTTGATTTATATAACGACTAAATATCTTGCCAAATATAGTTAATCCAATATTTTGTATGTGTTTAGCTGTAATTAATTAATTTTTAATTGCGATGGCTCTGTAATTGTTCACAAAAGTATTCAATCACCAGGTCAGTTGTCCGGGCTTGATTGTATCCGGTCCAGTCTGTCGGCAGCCATTCTGTTGGTTTCATATATTTCTATCAGCAATAAAAAGTAAGATAGCAATAATGGCCCAAATACCAACCCTGTTATACCAAATAAAGGCAAGCCAATAAACACACCTATAACAGATATTAACGGGTGAGTGTTTGCTACACGTTTATTAATTATCAATCTTAACGCATTATCAATGTTCCCGATGAACAAAAGCCCGTAAGCCAGTAAAAGCACGCCTTGTACATTATGCCCGTCGGCAAATAGTAGAAGGCTGGCGGGGATGCAAAGTGTTGGCGCGCCCACCACAGGTAAAAATGAGATAAAGGCACCTATTACGCCCCAGAAAACAGGATCGGGTATGCCGAAGATCCAGAACCCATTTGCTAACAAAGCGCCCTGTACAACGGCTATAATGCCCTGCCCCAATACATTCGAATAGGTAGAGTTACGGAGGGCCACCGCAAATTTTATAGCATACTGCTCCCTAAAAGGTGCATAGCGCAACATACCCGCTTCAAACTCTTTTATCTGCACAAACATAAAGTATAAAAGGAAGTACAATACCAACAGCGTTAATATAATATTTGCAGCACTGCCCAATAATGATGGAAAAAGGTCTGTTACATATACGCCCAGTTTTTGCAGTGTATTCTCGGCGAAATGGGGTTGATGAAAAGTTGAGCCGGCAAACGCGTCAATTTTTATAACCAGTTGTTGTACAGATGCGGGGTTAGAATTTACTTCGGCTATTTTGCCTATCACCATAAAGCTTAAGGTGATAAAAGGCAATACAATTACAGTAAGCGATAAGAAGATGATAATGAGCGCGGCAATGGGCCTGTTCCACTCTTTATTCTCAACCATGTACAGGTAAAATGGCCTGAAGATGGTAAACAATACAATAGCACCTAATATGGCACTTATAAGCCCGCTTAATGCATATAATATAAAGCAGCCCAGCACAATAATGCTGACCAGTATAATTGTATTACGCTGCTTATAATTAAAAATTGACATTTAGTGCTGTGTGTAACAACACTATAAACAAATAAACGCCAAATAGTTTTATTCGGGCTCTTTTAAAAGTTCATTTATTTTTGCGGCGCTGATAAAGATGGTTTCCATGCAAAAACTAAAATCTTCGGATGGGTTGGGTGTTTCATACCTTATTGTCTCTAAGGCCATGTGGATGTTTGAAAGCTGATTTTTAATATCATGCCTTAACTTGCTCATTACTTCTGCATCAACTGATCCTTCGCCCATGTATTATATATCTTTATTTCAGGTTGATAGCTTTCATTTTATTGTAAAGCGTTTTGCGGTCTATATTTAAAATTTCGGCAGCGCGGGTTTTGTTGAAATTAACTTCGCGTAATACCCTTAAAATAGTTTCATATTCGGCCTCTAAAGCGGCATTTTTAAGATCATGGCGTTGCTCTTTTACATCGTGGCGTTGTTCTTGTTGCGGCTGTGCCAGGTAACCGTTAGGTTGGCTATAGCTGTTTTGATGGCCGCCATGATCAAACATTGGCATTTTATAATTCGATATCTCCAAAGGCAAAGCTTTGGTAGTTATTTCACTTCCCTCGTTAATTAATGCCGCGCGCCTAACAATGTTTTTCAGCTCGCGCACATTGCCTGGCCATCTGTAATTCATAAAGCACTCCACAACTTCGGGCGAAAAATGTGTTACATTACGCTGTAGCTCTTGGTTTGCAGCCCGCAAAAAATGCTCGGCTAATAACATGATATCACTGCCGCGCTCGCGCAATGGGGGCATAAATATGCTAAACTCGTTAAAGCGGTGGTACAGGTCTTCCCTAAATTTGCCTTTGTTAATGGCATCTGTCAGGTTCTCGTTTGTTGCAACAATTATGCGTACATCAAGATCTATCTCTTTAGTGCTGCCTATTCTTTTTACTTTACGTTCTTGCACAGTTCTTAGCAACGCAGCCTGGATCTCGTATGATAAATTTCCAACTTCGTCTAAAAACAAGGTGCCACCATTTGCCATTTCAAAATGGCCTATTTTGGTAGCGAATGCGCCGGTAAACGATCCTTTTTCATGCCCAAAAAACTCGCTGGCCGCTAATTCTTTTGTAAGCGATCCGCAATCCATTGCAATGAATGCCTGGCTGCTGCGGTGGCTGTGTAAATGGATACTTTTGGCAACCTCTTCTTTGCCAGATCCGCTCTCGCCTAAAATAATAACGCTGTAATTTGTTGGGGCAACCAATTCTATTTGCCTGGAAAGTTCTTTTGATGCGCGGCTGGTACCAACTACTACACCATCTGCTAAAGGCACCTGTTTTTTGCCGGCTTTGCTAACAGGCATAGGCTCGCTATCACCATCAATTAGCGCCTGGCGTGTTTCAATGGCTTTGGTAATTGTATTTAATATTTCGTCGGGATATAAAGGCTTGCTTATATAATCGTAAGCGCCCATTTTTATTAGCTCCACGGCCATTTTAATATCAGAGTAGCCGGTAATTATAATAACACCGGTGTTAGGATATTGGGTTTTTATTTTGCGTAGCATTTCGCGGCCATCGGTATCTTCAAGCCGGTAATCGCACAATACCAAGTCAAACTCTTCAGTTTTAAGCTGTTCTATGCCACTATTACCGCTGGAGGCGGTACGTACATCAAATCCGTTGCGGGTTAAAAATTTTGAGAGTAATAGCGCAACATTTACTTCATCATCTATGATGAGGATTCTTTTCATATCAGAAATTTCGGTTAACTGGTAACGTATTAAGCCGTTAAGTTACACAAAAATGATAACTTCAATAATTTTTTGTACAGTAATAAGGTATTAGGCGCTGTTTTTTTGCGATATTAATTAATGCGACAAATTAGCCGCGCTTATTGCTATTTTAAATTAAGCGCGTAAGCAAAATGGAATCCCCAAAAAGTATTGGTGTTATTTGCATTATAAAAACTTTGGGTGTTTTCTATGCGGATACCTGCATCAATATAAGTATGGCGCTTTTTAAGGGGTAACACCAACCCAAGCCCCGGTGCCCAGGTAAATGAACGAGAGTATACAGCATACAATGCCGCTTTATTTGCCAGGAACGTTTCGCCAACTTCGCCATGGGCATAAAAACGGTCGCCGCCTATAAATACCTTAGCACCTATTTTTAGTGGGATAATATTAAAGTTAGGCAACGTAACGCCAGTTATAGCCTGTTGGCTATTAGTAGCATTTTTACTTGTTAAAAAACTTGTATAACCACCACTTGCAGTAACATATAAATTTGATAATACCGGTATATCAACCCTTAAAGCAAGGCCTACGCCGTAATTGTATACAGCTGCAGCATCGCTACCGCTGGTGCTGTTTACACCGGTACCAAAATTGGCAGTAGTTGTTGAAGCTATTTCTGCACCAATGCCAATACGTAAGCTATCGGGCACATTTAATTGTGCTTTAGCAGCAGTACCAAGGCATATAAAAAAGAAAGAGTAGATAAGCGCTTTAAGAGTAATTTTCATGTTATAGTTTCAATATTAATATGTTAAAACGCGTATTGGTTTAACAATGTATACGTTACCTGAATTTATTGGTAACATTATTTCTGCAAAGCTAATATCCGTTTTCAATAACCTGTTATAAATAGATGTAAAAAAATGTTAAAATTTAATAGCTAAGCCCCATTATCCCTATAAAATAAAAAAGCGCCCTTCAATAAAGGCGCTTTTTATAGGTAGATGTAGGTATGCTTGTTTAGAACCCATAGGCTGCACGTAAACCAACAAAGTTTACTTTACTGTCATTTACAGTGCTTATTAATTTAGTGCTTGCTTCGTAACGTACACCGGCATCAATGTAGTTGCTGCCACTTAGCGCAAACTGGTAACCAATTTGTGGTGCGTAAATAAATACTGTTGAGTTATCAGCACCAATTTTTGTTTTGTTCAATACAAATGCTGCACCTGCTTCGCCCTGGATGTAAAAGTTTTGAACCGGGAAGAATTTTAAACCAGCTTTAACAGGGAGTAATTGGATGTTGGTTGCTTTTACTGTAGTAGCACCAACAGTTACATCTTTACCAAATATATTGTTGTAGCCCACGTTAACGGTAACAAATAATTGTGATGCAACAGGGATATCAGCTTGTAATGAACCACCAAGGTTCCAGTTATAATTGTCTGCTAATTTTCCTGTAGGGATACCGGCATCAACGCCAATGCTGTAACGGATGCCACTTGCTGTTGTTTTGGTAGATGTAGGGTTGGTTTGTGCTTTTGCGCTTAGGGTAAAACCTGCTAAGGCTAAAACAAGTGTTGTGATTTTTAATGTGCTTTTCATGGTTATGTGTTATTAAATTGTTGTGTGTTTGTTTAACACGGCAGCAAAGTAACAGCACAAATCCAATATGATTTTTCATCCAAATGTCACGATTATTCAATCGATTGATTAACAATGATTTATTTTTTGACTATGTGGGTAATTTAGTCAGCTTAATGTAATAAAAGTGGGTTTATTTACCTTTAAAGGCAGGTTTCCGCTTTTCGAGGAATGCCGAAACACCCTCTTTAAAGTCGGCAGTACCGAAGCATTTGGCAAATTCTTCCATCTCTGTTTCAAAGCCGTTACCTTCATTTCGGGTTGCGGCGTTTACAGCGGTGATAGCCCCGGCTAAAGCTAAAGGGGCTTTTAATAGAATTTTATTAAGGATCTCCTCGGCTTTACCTAATAAGCTATCCTGACTAACCACATAGTTAATCAGCCCCAACTGGTAAGCTTCGGCAGCGGTTATCATATCGGCAGTCATTATTAGTTCTAAAGCTTTGCCTTTACCCACTAAACGGGTTAAGCGTTGGGTACCCCCATAGCCGGGGATAAGGCCCAGTGTTACTTCGGGCAGGCCCATCTTTGCATTGTCAGACGCTATACGGATATGGCAGGCCATGGCCAGTTCAAGGCCACCGCCTAAAGCAAAGCCATTTATGGCAGCTATAATAGGTTTGCCAAAATCTTCTATCAGGTTAAATATGTTTTTTTGATTTTCGTGCGCTAATTGCAGACCTGCTTTCATGCTCAGGCCAACAAACTCGGCAATATCTGCACCGGCAACAAAAGCTTTAGCACCGGCTCCGGTTAAAATTACACCACCAACTTCTTTATTGTACAAAGCATCGCCTAAAGCTATGTGCAGCTCATACAAAGTGTCTTTATTTAAAGCGTTTAATTTGCTTTCGCGATTAATGACGATATACTGGATGCGCCCTTTGTTTTCGATAAGTAGATTTTGGTAGACCATAGCGCAAAGTTAAAAATTACGATGCTCATGCACCCAACCGGTAATATATTTTACAATATCTTGTGTAGTTGTACCCGGCGGGAAGAGTTCGCCAACGCCCATTTGCTTTAATGCGTTCATATCATCCTCCGGAATAATGCCGCCACCGGTAACCAGCACATCATCCATGCCTTTTTCTTTTATCAGCTTCAAAATTTTCGGGAAAACTGTCATGTGCGCGCCGGATAGGATACAGATACCTATTGCGTCTACATCCTCCTGCAAAGCGGTGTTTACCACCATTTCGGCTGTTTGGCGCAGGCCGGTATAAATTACCTCCATACCTGCATCGCGCAGCGATGTAGCTATAATGCGTGCGCCACGGTCATGCCCGTCAAGGCCAACTTTGGCAACTAAAACACGTATGGTGCGGTTAAATGGGTTGGTGGTCATTTTTGCTTTTTGCGTTACGCAAGATAGCAAATTACACCCAAGTGGTCAATTAACGATTGATTTGCTTAGGCAGCAATCCTTTTAGCGATTTCATTTACCAGTTGTGGCGCAATGTAAACGCTATCAACAACTATCCAGGTATGACGGCCATTGCCTAACTTAATGTGGCCTATGGTTTTGTCGTTTTCTAAAACGCTGTATTTATCATCATTGGCAACAATGCTTAAATTAAGTTGCTTGCCTTTGTAAGTGGTGTTTAAAGATAAGTTAGCTTGTTGAGTTGTAGTTGATGATTGCATGATATTAATTATCGTTTTAGTTATTACCACCTATTCAAAAATAATACCATAGTGACTTATAGCAAAAACAGGGTGTTTGTGATTTGTTCTAATGGATAAGTGTCTATTTGAAGCCCCAAAGTGTAGAATATACACTACGCTGGTACTGGTACAGTAATTTCCAGTTTTTTTTTAATATTTTGATGCCTATAGTCTGCATTATTACAACAAGAAAGACGAGGAATTATAGGTTCAGACTATACATCTCGCTAATCAAGAGCCATCGGCTCGACCCATATTGTAGCAACGGGTTTCAACCCGTTGAAAATGACCAACCCAAAGAACAAGTGCCGTAGGCACGGCCCATATTATATCAGCTCCTTAAAAATATACTGTTCATCATATTCAATTTTAAACTTCTGTAAAAATTCAAGATATTCTTCCCTGAACGTTTGTTTTTTATGATGTTCTTCCTGTTCCTGGATATATTTGTAAACGCTATCAATCTGCGATTGTCCGTATGAAAACACGCCATACCCCTCTTGCCATTCAAAACGGTGAGGAGTTAAAGAATGATCGTTAATATATTTGGACGACTTACCTTTTACGCTTTGCATTAACTCCGAAACCGAAGCGGATGGTTTTAGACCGATAAGACAATGTACATGATCTTCTACACCGTTAACGATTATAGTTTTACAATTGGCTTCGTTTATTAAATTACCAATAACACCGAAAAGCGTGGATTGCCAGTCTTACTTTATAACCGCCTCGCGATATTTGACCGCAAATATTACTTGCAGATATATTTGGTGATAGGTGTTTGCCATTGCGGTTATTTATATGGGTCGTGCCTACGGCACTTTGGTTTAGTTTGTTTTATTTTTCAACGGATTAAAATCCGTTGCTACAATATGGGGCGAGCCGATGGCTCTTTCAATTCAAATCAATATGCCTAATTGCAAATCCGGACTAACGTGTAGCACTACACTCGCCAGAGGCTATTGGGTTTATGATGAGTGTAGGTGGGTAGTAAATTTAGCAACAGCTATTTCAATATACCTTTGGCTTTTATATCATTATCAATCCATTCCCGTTCTAAATCTTTATTTTTTAAATAATCGTCAAGGGTATAAGCAATAGGTATATCGGGCATTACGCCCCTCCCAATTTGCTTTACTTTTGGTAATACGGTAAACTGCACTAACCCAAATCTAAATATTAGGCCACTACCTGGAAGGGGCGAATCATGATATACGCCCCCAATACAGCCATTTCGTCCTCCTCCGGTTTCCTCGCCAATTAATGTAGCCCGATTAATAACCTGTAAATTAGCAGCCAATAACGCCGCCGCCGAAAATGTTACCCCGTTCGTCATCATGTATAAGCTTGCCATCAAAGTGGTTGCTATCGGGTTGTATTGGCCTTTCGTAACCATTTTCGATCTCGGGTAGGAAAGCTTTTTGTTTATTGTCTAATTGCCCGATTTTAATTGCCCCTAAATAGGTTGGCTTATTAATTAACATTGAAAACAAGCGGACCATTTGTGTTAAATCTCCGCCAAGATTATCTCTCAGATCTATTATAAGGCATTTTATATTGCGGTTTTTATATTGTGCGAAAGCATTGATAAACGCGTCTTGTTTAGGATCAAACCATACAAATCTTGATATTTTAATAACGGCAGCTTGCTCGTTAAATGGGATGTCTATATGTGCAGCATCATTTTGGGTAGAAACATTTAATAATTGGGGCCTGTTTTGTACTACTAACTCGCAGGTTTTTACGCTGTCATTTTGTTTAATAACAAATTTTAGCTTCTCCTTTAAACCATAAGTAAAAGAATAAAGAGGAGGTATATCATTCAAGTTTAAGAGCCTAATTTTATAAGTTTGGTTATAGCCATCAGATACCCATTGGTCTGCGAAAGTTGAAATAAGATCCGATGCCAGTTTCCCATCAATAGAAAGGATTTCTGCACCAGGTACGATAAAGTTATTACCCGAACCATTTTTACAACATATAATCGGTCTTTTATAATTTTATAAGTTAATTGTTGTATCGGATACTCCTTATCCCCTTTTAAGATGCGCATATCAATGGAGGGGATCTTTGTGCTGTTAAGCAATAATGTGATGTGTCCGTCGCCAATACTTGATAAGATATGCAACATTTTATGTTGAAACTGGGGTGCGGTTAAGGGTGCTGTAATAGCTTTTTTAAGGCTATCAAACTTGTAATTGAGCTTGGCTTTACTTATATACCAATATAGATTGGGATGTTTTTTGGTAAGCGAATCGCGCACATAATCAATATCTGCGTGTAACTGTTCGGGCGTATAAGTTTTAATAAAAATACTGGTGGTGGAGTCTATCTGTGCATTGCTCTTAACTGAACAAGACAATAATAGGAGAATAAGAAGATAGCGAAACATCATTAGGTTATGGTTGCACTAATATAGTAGATTTTTTTTAACTCACCAACTCCACCACCTTCAAAATCGCATCCACATACTCCCGATTATTAGCTAAACGTGGTACTTTATGCTGGCCGCCTAATTTGCCTTTTTCTTTCATCCAGTTAAAGAAAGCCCCTGATGGGCAGGGGCCTTTACTTAACCTATTACAAACCAAAATATGAGGCGACGGCTATGCGCTGGGACATATCCTAATAGCCTGTTAGTATGATTATTTACTTTTAAACTCAGGTTTTATTAGGTCGCTCATAGCTTTCCGTAACTTCATTACTTTAACAGCCGATACAGCCCTAATGTAAGGCTCGTCCATATGTGTTCGGTAATAACCCTGGTGATATATTTCTGCCGGGTATAAAACCGTGTATGGTGCAACCTGGGTAACAATCGGGTTAGGATAATGCCCGGCGGCGTTTACTTTAGCAATTACCGCTTCAAGGGTCTTTTTTTCTTCGGCGGTGCGATAAAATGCAGCCGACCTATAGTCTGTTCCCTGATCCGGCCCCTGCCTGTTTAGCGTAGTTGGATCATGCGCGTAAAAGAAAGCTTCGGCAAGCGTAGCGTAGTTAATAACTGATGGGTCATAATAAACCTGTACAGATTCT
The DNA here is from genome assembly GCA_014376655.1 of Mucilaginibacter sp. Taxonomy (GTDB): domain Bacteria; phylum Bacteroidota; class Bacteroidia; order Sphingobacteriales; family Sphingobacteriaceae; genus Mucilaginibacter. The sequence continues at coordinate 12,622 of JACMRC010000386.1, forward strand.
GCGTGACCTGTTGTACGCGTGCATACATCCTGGTAAGTTGGGTTTTTAACCGAGCCGCCTGCATAGCCTGCTACAACTTTATTTACACCTTTTAATTCTGACATACCTTCTGATAAACTCCAGAAACAGCCGCCGGCAAAAGTGGCCAGTTTTTCGCCTGTTTTTGGTGCCGGTAGTGCTGCGAAGGCATGATCGCCAGATTGTGCCAGGCTGTTTACACAGCCGGTAAATAATAATAATGCTAATAAAGAGATGCTTAAACTTTTCATGATCTATAGGATATAATTATTTGGATGGAATAAATTTGAATGCGTACGAGTTCATGCAATAACGTTTGCCGGTTGGTTCGGGGCCGTCGTTAAACACATGGCCCAAGTGCAGGCCGGTGCTGCGCTCAACCACTTCTTCGCGCACCCTTCCCAAAGAAACGTCTTTAACTATCATGATATCCTTTGCGTCAATCGGCTCAAAAAAACTTGGCCAACCCGTTCCCGAATCATATTTTGCATCCGACGAAAACAAGGGTTTACCAGTAGCGGCGCTAACGTAGGTTCCTTTTTGATGATTATCAAAGTAGGGGTTACTATAAGGCCGTTCCGTTCCCTTGTTTACCAATATTTCATAAGCTTGTGCAGAGAGCACGCTTTTCCAATAAGAATTTGGCTTAGCGCCGGGGAATACTTTTGTATTTTCAGAACTCGCGGCTGTCGCGGCTTTTGAATTGTTTTGGCTACAGGCATTTAATGCAACCAGCAATATAGTGGCTATTAATAAATTTATCTTCTTCATGCCTGTTAGTCTGCATAACTGGTAATTCCTTACAAGAAGATTTTAAAAATTAAAATACCGGCAGCAATAGGCCTGCTTTGTTGTGTACCAAAAACTTTGGTTATATTCGTTAAGCCAACATAAACAACCTGTAAATCAATAGCATTCGTATGAGAAAAACAACCGTCCTGATTTTATTATTGCTTACCTGCGTCTTTGCGAAAGCACAGGAACACGAAATGTCTAAAAGCTACATAGTGCCTGCGGATACTTTGGTGCAGAAAAAACTGCGCCGATGGCAGGACCTTAAATTTGGTTTATTTATGCATTGGGGGCCATACAGCGAGTGGGGCGTAGTTGAAAGTTGGAGCCTTTGTCCCGAAGATGCAAATTTTACTCAACGTAAAGCCGAACATGGCGCAACTTACAATGAGTATAAAAAGAATTATGAAAACCTGCTGACTGCCTTCAATCCCACAAAATTTAATCCTGAAAAGTGGGTAAAAGCGGCCAAAAACGCAGGGATGAAATACGTGGTATTTACCACCAAGCACCATGATGGCTTCTCGATGTTTGACACTAAGCAAACAGATTATAAAATAACCAGTTCGCGCGATCCGTTCTCGACAAACCCAAGAAGTAACGTTACCAAAGAGATCTTTAATGCTTTTAGCAAAGAGAACTTTATGATAGGTGCCTATTTTTCTAAACCCGATTGGCATAACGAAAATTATTGGTGGCCATACTTCCCGCCGATGGGCAGGGATGTGAATTACGATCCGGCCAAACACCCGGACCGCTGGCAAAAATTTAAAGATTTTACCTTCAATCAAATAAGCGAGCTAATGTCCGATTACGGCAAGGTGGATATCCTTTGGTTAGATGGTGGCTGGGTTAGGCCAAAGTCTACGTTCGATCCAAAATCGCCCGATTATAAAAAGATCTACGACCAGGATATAGATATGGCTAAAATAGCTGCAATGGGTCGCAAAAAACAACCGGGCTTAATTGTAGTCGACCGCACAGTTACCGGCGAATTTGAAAACTATACCACGCCCGAGCAGAAGGTGCCAAACGAGCCGCTTGACCATCCATGGGAAAGTTGCATAACCATGGGTAACTCATGGAGCTATGTGCCCGGGGATAAGTATAAATCAACCAACCAAATAGTTTCTTTACTGGTTAAGATCGTATCAAGAGGTGGTAACCTGTTAATGAACATAGGCCCCGGCCCTGACGGCGACTGGGACCCTATCGCATACCAGCGCCTAAGTCAAATAGGCGATTGGATAAAAGTTAACGGCGAGGGGATTTATGGCAGTACATCTATCGCTCCATACTCGGAAGGAAATGTGTTTTATACCAAATCAAAAAACAGTAATACTATATATGCCTTTAACCTGTCTGACAATGATAAAGTAAAACTACCGGGTATCATTACCCTTCATTTAAAGGATATCAAGAAGGTAAAAAAGGTTAGTTTGTTGGGTGTAGACAAGAAGATAAAATTCAGCGAAACAGCTGATGCATTAAATATTACTATCCCGGCTGATTTGCAAGAGAATAATAAGCTGGCGCAGACTGCTACGTTTAAAATACAATATTAATTACTACTTTATCGAGAGACCCTGTGGGGACGTTAAGGCTTTGAGGTAAGTTTATCCGAATAGTAAGTAGTTAGTTTGTTATTTCGGCGTTATTTTTGTATTATTGTATAAAGCCGCATAATTCTGCGGACTGCCAATTAAGCCCCAAAGGACATTATTCCCATTTTCATAGCAATATATTAATAAACAGCTATTTAAGTTAAAAACTTACTGTGATATAGTGTGATACGCTGTGATATAGTGTGATTCCGTGTTATAATGCTGTGATATCGTGTGATTGGATGTGATATAGTGTGATGTTTAGATGGTATTAATGCTGTCAACCACACCCGATCAGCTTTTTTGAGCGTTTATTTATTGTAAAAACTATCCATCACCAAATACCTCTTCGCATTCTTTTCTGGCTGCGATTTGCTTTCGGCATCAATAACCATAACCTTAGGGATGCTGCTTTGCAGGCCATACCATGTTGGCAAGCCGGCTCCGTTGGGGTTACCTGTTTTAACAAACTTCACAAAGTAATTTTGCATTGTTTCAGATGCTTTATAATCATCGGCTGTCCAGGCATAAACTTTATTGGTTGACAGATTGCCTAACGCGTATTCAATGTCTGATGCATGTGCCGCGCCGATAGCATGATCGACAGTACCAGCCGGGGCATTAGCCATTATCGGGCGTTTTTTAGCGAACAGGTAACGGTAAACCGGGTGCCCGTTGGTTTTGCTGTGGAGGTCGATAAACTTCCAGGTAGCATAGGCAATAAAACGATCTGATGACAAGTCGGTAGCAATCTGCAATACATCTGCATCGGTAGCCGGATTGTATACTTTCAGGATATCATCAGCACGTTCGCCATATAGTCTTTGCACCGCGGCTTTAAAGTTGTCGATGGTCGGTTCGGCTTTGCCTAATACATTGCCAGCACCCACTTCGGCGGTGTTCCAGCCGGCCAGTAATGGTACATCCATTTGCCTGCCGGTAGAGAAAATAGCCTGTGGCGATTCAGGCAGGAAATAACCGTCGATAGTAGTTGGGAAATTCCCACGTGCCGAGATCTTCAATAAAGTATCAGCCGGGATCTTCCGCAAATCAGCCAGGGATTTTGCGTTAATACCTGTAGCAAACTTAACACCTCGGGCTTCAGCATCCGCCAAAGGCACCGGCGACAGGTTACCCAGGAACGATCCGCTTTCGCCTATACCGCCAACAAATAAACCTTTTGATAAGGGCGATGCTATCTGCCCGCATACCGACATTGAGCCAGCTGACTCGCCGGCTATGGTCACTTTATTAGGGTCGCCGCCAAAGGCCGCGATATTTTTCTTAACCCATACCAATGCCGCATGCTGATCCATCAACCCATAATTGCCTGATGCGTGATGTTGCGACTCGGCAGTAAGGTCAGGATGCGCTAAAAATCCAAATATGCCTAAACGGTAATTTACAGTAATGGAAATGATTCCTTTTTTAGCTAAAGCCTCGCCATCATAACGATATTCAGAGCCATCGCCTGCGTTCAATCCTCCGCCATAAAAATAAACCAGCACGGCCAGTTTTTCAGTTGGTGATTTAGCCGGGGTCCAAACGTTAAGGTACAGGCAATCTTCGCTTTTGCCATCGCTCCTAAACATCATATCGCTGTAAATTGCACGCTGCATAGCCTGTGGACCGAAATGGTCGGCCTTGCGAACGCCCTTCCAATTAAGCGGAGCTTGCGGTTCTTTCCAGCGCAGATCGCCAACCGGGGGTTGCGCAAATGGAACACCCTTGTAAGATACTACGCCGCTTGCTTCGGTAACGCCTTGCAGCACACCGTTAGCGGTTTTTGCTTGCTGCGCGTAGGTTTGCACGCCCAAAAGCGTCAACATTAAAACAAATATTTTTTTCATAATAATTCAGGTCTTGAATATACTGGTTAAACAAATCTACTATTTACCAAACATAAGTAGCAACCGACGCGGCACTTAATTGCGCTGTTAATTTAAGGGCTTAATGTACAAAGCTTACAGAGTGAATGTTAATTAAACCGTCGTTAGGTTTGGTGTGCTTTACCGCGAAAAAGTAAATATCGTGCTTACTGCTTATTGGTGCAGTAAGCGGCGCGGATATCATACTGTTTTTATCAAATGACCCAGTGCGTTTAAATACTATCTTGCTAATAACCGGCCCGGCGCGCGAATCTAACCGTACCTCTATCTCGCCGTCCTTATCCCTTGATCCGTAATTAAAATTAATTGCGGTGATACCTGTAAGGTCCACATTCGTTAATTGCAAATAAGCTTTATTACCCCCCTCTGATAGCTTATCCCTAAACCTTGGGAAACCAACATAAGCATCAGCAAAAGCAGAGTTCATTTCGGCATAGCGCAGCGATATCTTATCTGTTCCTTGTAAGGGGCCTACAATTTTTCCGACTTTGTCGGTATAACTGGCAACGATAGTGTATTCGCCATGCGGCTCGGCTTCAATATATTTCAGGTCAAGCGCACCTTTTAGCGGAATCGGGATCAATCCGCTCTTTACTTTTTTATCCGTTAGCGAAAAAATGTATTTGACGATCTCTTTTGCATCTACCAGCGCCAACTGCGGATGCGCGCTCATTACATGATCCTTGCTCCAGCTACCACCACCGCCTGCAATTATTTTATTAGCTAATTTATCTTCGGCACCGGCTTCTGTTTTATACCTGTTTGCTACCGCGATAAAGCTTGGGCCAACCGCAGTTTTATCTATTTGATGGCATGATTTACAATCACTATTAGTCATTAATGCTTTACCCGGATAATTTGCTTCGCCCCCGGCATTATACGCGTAAAAGGCTTTTATGCGTGCTGGGTCTATCTTTCTATCATCGGCATCTTTTACGCTGATTGTATACTTAAACGGTTTATCATTCCAGTAAAACGATCTGTTATCGCCACCAATAGTCACCACCGGTGCTGTATTGCCAACCTTTATGGTCAATGTATCGCGCGATGACAGTCCTGCTTTATCTGCTACTTTCAAAATGGCTTTATAGATACCCGGCTTGTTATAGATGTAGGTTGCTAACGGACTTTTAGCACCAACCACCTTGCCATCAAACCACCATTGGTAAGTTACCCGGTCGTCATCATCCAAATCTTTGCTTCCGTTGGCTGAGAACTTAACCTTTAGCGGTGCCTGGCCCGTAATACTTTTTACTACCGGTGGATTCTTTCCATCACTGGTTAGGTAGCCCTTTTTATTAAACGCTGCCATTTGCACAGAATCAACAATAGTGGCTTTGGCAATTGGTGCACGGTCGCCGGTGTTGTAGCTTATTTTTACCAGGCTGGCATCCTTATTGGCAACACCGTAAACTGCGCCGTATTCCAGCATATACATTGTACCGTCGGTGCCAAATTTCATATCAATCGGTCGTCTAAAATCGCCGTTGGTAGCCATAAATGGTTCGTTGCGTACAAAGTTTTCGTTGGCATCAAATTGCACGGCCATCAGCCAGTTGCGCATCCAGTCGGCAATAAACAGCTTGCCATCGTAATAATCAGGAAACTTACCTACCGGGGCCTTGGGGTTGTAAACATATACCGGGCCGCCAATAGCGCAGCGGCCACCCACTCCCAGTTCCGGGAACTCATCAGACGAGGCATAAGGATACCAGATCATAGCCGGTTGTGCCGACGGTAATTGGTTGAGCCCGGTGTTGTTGGGCGAGTTATTTACAGGCGCTTTAGCATCAAACAACGGGCCCGCGGTATTGGTTGCAAAATCCCAATGCGCATAGGGTTTGTTTGTCGCCACAAAATATGGCCAGCCGTAATTGCCCGCTTTTTTGGCCTGGTTAAACTCATCATACCCGCGCGGACCTTGTGCCCCGTCTTTACCGGCATCAGGACCAATCTCGCCCCAATATAAAGTTGAAGTAAGTGGGTTAACAGAGATCCGGTATGGATTACGACAGCCCATTATGTATATTTCGGGCCGGGTTTTAGCCATTCCTTTCGAGAACAAGTTACCTGCCGGAATGGTATAGGTTCCATTTGCTTCCGGATGGATGCGTAGAATTTTTCCTTTAAAATCATTGGTATTAGCCGCGCCGCGCTGCGAGTCTAAGCTGTAAAACTCTTTTCCGGGGCGTTCATCCTGTGGTGCATAACCGTTTGAAGGAAACGGGCTCGAGCTATCGCCGGTTGACAGGTATAGGTTGCCATTTTTATCCCAAGCCAATGACCCGCCATGATGCGAACCGCTGTTTTTTTGCACCGGCACTTTTAATAAGATCTTCTCGCTTGCCAGGTCAAGCACATCGCCGGGTTTTAAAACAAATCGCGATAGCTGAAAATTAAGCGGCTCTATTTCCTGTCCGCCCGGGGCGTAATACAGATAGATATAATGGTTAACCGCAAAATGCGGATCGAGCGTTACGCCCAATAAACCTGTGCCGCCCGTGATAGTCACCGGGAATTTATGCACCAGTTTGCTTTGGCGGGTTTTGGTATTGTACACTGTCAGCTCGCCGAACAGTTGGGTAAAAAATATCCGTCCATCGTTGGCGACAGCTAACTCCATTGGCGAGTTTAAGTTGGTGGTGAGTATGGTTTTTACGAATCGATTTTCCTCGGGTGTTACTTTGCTGTAGGCTTTGCTATAATCCAAAGGTTTGCCGGCCCCCATGGCATATTTGATGCCCCCTGCAAGGTGTTTTAAAAACAGCGGTTCGGTATAACTTTCATCGGTATGGCCAAGGCCTGTGTAGAAGGCGCGGCCACCATCATATTCGTGGTACCAGGTAATGGGGTGGTTCCCGTTTACGCCACCTTCGTAACTGCTTTCATCCAAATAAGCCAGTACTTTTAATTCGGTGTAGATGGATTTATAATTATACCATTCATCGGTACGGGTCCAGCGGGTAGGCA